>CAZVFG010000197.1:0-1501 GCA_964626125.1 uncultured Methanoregula sp. | reverse complement strand
TACGAGCGGTCGGGTGCAGATATGACGTTGAGGGAGGATACCGGGGCAGAGAAACTGGGCCACCCGGTCCCTGAATCGAATTTCTGGTCTGAACTGAAGAGATCGGTACCGCAGCAGACGCAGCGGTAGAGCCCGGGCTCCTTACAGTCATGGAACTTCCCGGTAAACGCCGGCTCGGTGCCCTTTTTTCGCGCAACCTCGTACTGCTCTGCGGTGAGGATTGCCCTCCATTCGCTGTCGCTTTTTTCAACCCTGTCGAGGTTTTCTGTCTGGCCGGTACTGGCTGAGTAAATAGGAATTGTCTGGCCTTTTTGCATGGGGCATCACCACGTTTACGTCAAGGAATCAGTCACCGTTCACGAACCACAGAGGATGTACTGCCCAGCTCAAGGTGATCAGACGGTTTTTTTTTAATCCTTGCGGATCATTCCTGTTCACAGCTCATCGCCGCTGTATTATTAATGCCTTTCTCCGGTGACACGAGCATGCCCGGGTCTTTTTTGACGACGGATGAAAAAAGATCAAAAGTCTGTCAGGATTATCAGATGAAAAGATCCTGTATCCGTATGACGTCGGTACTGTCCTTTGCCGATGCATAGAGCGAAAGGGGCTCGGCATTCACCTCGAGAAACCGGATCCCCCAGCTGACCTTTGCAAGGATGTCGCGTGCCTGCTGCTCTTCCCCCAGGATCCAGAGCGCTGCGGCAAGCGCTTCAACTGATGAGAGTACGCAGGGCTTGCCGAAGTTGACCGGGTTTGCCGCGACAAGGAAGGGGAGGGCCCGCCGGATCCGCCACGATCTTACGGCACCGGTGTTTAACACCTCCCACGAGCAGTCCAGCACCGTAATGGACTTCACCACTTTGTCGGCCGGGGAGAGTGCCTGCTCTGCCGTTGGGTCAAGCAGGAGGGTATTTCGCGGGATGCGGGATATGTGTTTTACGACCCGGATCAAATTCGCCTTCTCGAGCTTTTTGACCGTACATTTCTTTGGGTCACAGCTGTTGTCCCGGTAGGCAACCAGCGGTATCATTGATGATCTGTAAGAACCAAGTCATGATCAATGTACGTGCTGGTGTGCCCCTGCATAAAGAATCCCGAACTGCGTGCGGAAGGCATCACATCACCATCCGATATCGAAATGTTCAACCGGGCGATCGGGCGCTGCACACGCTTTGGGATCGAAATGGTTGTGCTCCCCTGCCCCGAGACGCTGTACCTTGGGGCGCAGAGGACGCCGGGAACCTTTCTTGAGCGCCTCAACACGCCGGGATTTGCCAGCCTGATGGACGACCTCGAATCCCGGGTGCACGCGATCGTGGCAGAACGGGGCCCGCCCCTCTGCATCATCGGGGTGAACTCGTCACCCACCTGCGGTGTAACCTCGACGTACTACGGCAGCACCGGCGGGGAGCCGGCAAAACGGGCGGGACGGGGAGTGTTTCTCGCACGGTTCCCGGCAATCAGGGCGATCGATGTCAGTGAGTTTGCACGCTACCGG
>CAZVFG010000196.1:0-1547 GCA_964626125.1 uncultured Methanoregula sp. | reverse complement strand
TACGAAACGCCCGGAACTCGGCACCATCAAACGGACCACCGTCCACCGTGAACTATCCGACGTCCGCGCCGTCCTGAACTGGTCCGCGCGCCGGCGATACATCCCGTTCAACCCGTCCGCGAGCTACGAAATGCCGAAACGTGACGACGCGATCGTCAACCCGCCGACAATCGCCGAAACGTCCGCCATGATCCGCGCCGCCCCCGACCACCTCGCCCGCGCCCTGGCCCTCTCATATTATCTCGGCCTACGCCCGGGACCGCGGGAACTGTTTTCGCTCGACTGGTCCGACGTCGATCTCGTTTCCGGGACCGTGACCATCCGCTCCGCCCGGAAGGGCGGCATCAAATTCCGGATCGTGCCGATCCACCGCGGCCTGCTGCCCCTCCTCGAATCCTGGAAAATCGCCGACGCTGCCACCGGAGCGCCCCAAGACGCGCCGATCATCCACTACCGGGGACGACGGATCGGGTCGATAAAAAAGGCCTACGCCACCGCAAAGCGAAACGCCGGGATCACCCGCCGCCTGCCACCCTATTCGCTCCGCCATTCGTTCGCGACGGAATCCCTGCGCGCCCACGGGGATTTAAAAACCGTGTCGTCACTCCTGGGACATACCCGCACCGACACGACAACCCGAATTTATCAACACCTCGACGCCGCCCAGGCCCGCGATGCCGTCGACCGCCTGCCGTCCCTGGACGTCCTGGTCAACTCCCGAATTGATTGTCCACCGGAGGGAACTTTAATAAATTGAATTGATATAATATTTTAGCGGGGAATAACCTTCGGGACGCTGGGGTCGGTGGTTCAAATCCACTCGTCCCGACCAATAACAACGGGCGCTTGCGAGGAATAACCTTTCAAGCGCCCGCCCGATTTTGGTCAATGTTTGTCCACGAAAAAAGGCCCCCGGAGAAGTGACCAACTTCCCGGAGGCCTGCGGCCAACGGGTGAGGACTCGCCAAAGCCCCACCCGCCGCCGGAAATGCGCCGGGGGAGTCTGCCGCAGAACCCCCCGGCGCGCCCGCACTCTATTTCAACCCGCGCCCTTCGCGCCTCATTTCGTCTGGTTCGTCAACTCGATGATCGGCTCGGCCTTGGCCAGAAGGTTCGTCTTGCGCGCCGAACCCGCCGAAGACCCGAAAAAATAGCCCATCAATCCGCTGAAAGCCGCGATCAGAGCGCCGATCATCAACATAACCGGTTCGCGATTCAAATCCGATAGGGTTTCAGGGTTGATCAGCAGGGCCAACAGGCACCCGAAAAAACCGATGACGACGAGGCTCGCGAGAATGATCTGAGATACCTGTACCGTCATAAATCACCTCATGCGTCCGGAAGCGCCGCCGCCTTCTTGCTTTCAAATCGCGCCTTGGCCGCAACGAAGGCCGCGTCGATCTGTTCCTCGGTCTGACCTAATGCCCGGCCCATTTCGATCCAGGCCTGGATGCCCTGGATAATGAGCGATGTCACCGCCGGTATCAAAAGTTCCGCGATAGGTGCCATTTTACTTCACCGCTCCCTTCATCAACATCGCCTGTAGT
>CAZVFG010000195.1:0-1555 GCA_964626125.1 uncultured Methanoregula sp. | reverse complement strand
TTGGTTCATGTGATGACACCTTTGCCAATTTTACCACAATCTTGGCAGATGGCAAGCTTTGTGTTATATCCCATGTGGCTTATTGGGAGAAGCATATTAGAAGTAATCGGCTAGTGAGATGTTAGCGCTTCCAATATCATCTGTGCTGCCCGCTTGTCCAGCGGCTCGTTGTTGTTGCCGCATTTGGGGGACTGGATGCAGCTGGGGCAACCGCCCGTGCAGGGGCATTCCGCCACCGCCTTCATAGTCGCCTGCCACAGCTCCTGGATCAGCTCGTAGCCCTTCTCGGCGATGCCGATGCCGCCGGGGTAGGCGTCGTAAATGAATATCTGCGGGTTGCCGGTGTCGGGGTGCGCCGGCGTCGAAAGGCCACCGATGTCGTTCCTATCGCACAGGGCGAACAATGGAAGAAGGGCGATCGAAGCATGCTCGGTGGCATGCAGCCCGCCGGCGAAGTCGTACGCCAGTCTGGAGATGGTGAAGACGGCCTGCTTGGGTATATCGAACCACAGAGCGATGGTGCGGAAGTTCTGAGGCGGCAGGTCCAGCGGCTCCTCGGCTATTATCTCCTCGGTGTACTGCCGGCGCTTCCTGTAGCTGACCACGGTCATGGTCACGTCCACCTCGCCCAGATAGACCTTTACTCCTCCGGCCTCCTTTTCGTGGGTCACCTTGAGGATGGATATATCAGTGAGATCTTTGGGCTGGGTGTAGAAATCGACATCGACGGGTTGCACGTACGCGGTGCGCGACGGGATGTCCAGCTCAGTGACCAGATAGGATTCCCCCTGATGCAGGTAGATGGCGCCGGGGTGCACCTGCAGGAAAGCCACCGCAGCGTCCGCCGAGTCTATCTCGCGGTAGCCCTGCGAGGTGTCGACCACGGTATAGCGGTCGGGCGAGGCAGAGCGGATGTTCACCGTGTCGGCGGGGTAGGCGATCTGCGGAGAGAGGTAGTATTTGTTGCGGCGGTCTCGCAGCAGGCCATCTTGTGTTAGTTCGTCTCGGGTCGCGGCGAAGCCTTCACCAAAGATATCGCTGTCGCGGTCATCCAGCGGGCGCTCCCATGCGGCGCACAGCAGGTGGTGTTTGAGGATGTGGGGGTTGCCCGGGTTGATGATGGCGTTTTCGAAGCTCTTGCCGAAGAAGGCGTAGGGATGACGCATGAAATACTGGTCCAGCGGGTTGTCCAGCGCGATGAGGAAGCTGATGGAGCGTTCGCCGCGCCGCCCGCTGCGCCCCGCTTGCTGCCAGGTGCTGGCGATGCTGCCGGGGTAGCCGGTGAGCACGGTGGCATCCAGGTCGCCGATGTCCACGCCGAGCTCCATGGCGTTGGTGGATACAGCACCGAGGAGTTCCCCTTCGAAGAGGCGGCGCTCGATCTGGCGGCGCTCCTCCGGCAGGTAGCCGGCGCGATAGGGGCTGATCCTGGCAGCCTCCGGGGCATGCTCCTTTTCCAGCAGGTCTCTGGAGTAGATGTAGATGAGCTCGATAAGCTTGCGTGCCCGGGCGAAGGCCAGGGTGCGGTAGCCGGATTTCACCAGCTCGGTGAACA
>CAZVFG010000194.1:0-1579 GCA_964626125.1 uncultured Methanoregula sp. | reverse complement strand
ATCTCGGCTCAGCGTCGATCTGTACCCGGTTCAAATGCCGGTACAGCCCATCGCGCGCCATCAGCTCCTCATGTGTCCCCATCTCGGCGATCCGGGCCCCCTCCAGTACGACGATCACATCAGCGCTGCGGATCGTCGACAGCCGGTGTGCGATGATGATCGTGGTCCGCCCCACCACTAGACGCTCAAGCGCCTGCTGGATCAAGAGCTCGGTCTCCGTGTCCACCGACGATGTAGCCTCGTCCAGGATGAGAATCGGGGCATCCTTCAGCACCGCACGGGCAATGGCCAGGCGCTGCTTCTGCCCACCCGAGAGCTTGGCTCCCCTCTCCCCGATCAGGGTGTCGTATCCGTTCGGCAGCCGGCTGATGAACTCGTGCGCGTTGGCAATCTGGGCCGCCTGCACGACTTGCTCCTCGGTGGCCTCGGGCCGCCCAAAGAGAATATTGTCGCGCGCCGTCCCATGAAACAGGAACACGTCCTGCAGCACAATGCTGATCTGCTGGCGCAGGCTCCTGAGCCTCAGACCGCGCAGGTCTTGCCCATCCAGGGTGATCGAACCCTCACAGACGTCATAGAAGCGCGGGATCAGGCTCGCCAACGTGGTCTTGCCCACCCCGGTTGGGCCGACCAAGGCAACTACCGTACCCGGTGCGATATCGAGATCAACGTGCCTGAGCACCATCTCCCCATCGACATAGTAAAAGCTCACATCGTGGAAAGAGAGGGCGCCCCTGGCTCTGTCCTTCAGCTCGACCGCGTCCCGGCGCTCTGTGACCGTCGGCTCTTCGTTCAGCAGCTCAGACACGCGTTCTGCGCCTGCCAGGGCTTCTTGGACGCTCTCCCAGGCCCCACTAAAGGCGCGGACCGGCTGGTAGAACATGTTCAGGTACAAGTAAAACGCCACCAGGTCCTCGAGGGGCAGCACCTGTCTCAGGGCCAGCCTTCCCCCAAAGTAGATCAGAACGATGGTGCCCAGGGACGACGCGAACTCGACAAACGGATGGAACGTGGCCATGAGCCGCAGGGCCCGCAGCATCGAGTCTCGGTAGCGGTCGATGTGCTTACCAACGCGGATTGCCTCCACATCCTCTCGTGTGAAGGCCTTGATCTCGCGAATGCCCGAGAGGTTGTCGTTGAGTGTCGCGTTGAGCTCACCCAGTTCTTTCTGGCGGTCTCGGAACGCCGGACGGACATACCTGGCAAAGCCCTGCATGGCCAGGACGATGAACGGGATTGGGATGAGGGCCAGCAACATCAACTTCCAATTCAGGCCGACCAGTACCGCGCTGACACCGACAAAAGTCAGCACGTTTACCGCCACATCAGGAATCGCGTGGGCGATCAGCCGCTCAAACATGTCCGAGTCATTCACCATGCGTGACATCAACTGGCCGGTCTGTCTATCCTCGTAGAAGCGAAGAGAAAGCCTCTGCAGGTGCTGGTAGATGTCCCTTCGGGCATCGGCCACTACCCCCCAACCGGCGACATGTCCGGCATAGTTGCGCAGGAATTGCAGGCCGGAACGCGCGACATAGAGGCCCAGAGCCAGCAAGGCCAACCAGCTGATGACCCTCAT
>CAZVFG010000193.1:0-1595 GCA_964626125.1 uncultured Methanoregula sp. | reverse complement strand
AGTTTTGCAAGAGGTTCCTCTACCCATCCATTTCGGAGCAAGCGGGTACGCTTCAAATTTTTTTTTGACCAAGGAATGGACGGTTTGCCTGCCCCCTTTTTTCTCTTAAGAGCGAAATGTCCTATGGGGCGATTTTTTCAATTACTTTCCTTTCTTTTTTAAACCAGGGAATGAAGGGAGAAGCGAGTATGAGGAAACCTACGATCATCAGGATGCAGGAAAGCGGGCTATTCGTGAAAAATATCCCCACACTGCCGCTGGAGAGCATTAACGAGGAACGCAGGTTGTCCTCGATCATGGGGCCTAAAACCAACGCGAGAACGAAAGGGGCGGGCTCATATTCCAACTTTCGGAGCACATATCCGGCTACTCCAAAGCCGAGCATAATGTAAACTTCTATAATATTGTTGTTGAGACTGTAAACGCCAATAACACAGAAGAGCAGAATCAGAGGAAATAGAATTGCATAGGGAACCTTCAGAATGCGCACCCAAAGGCCGATGAGGGGTAAGTTCAGGACTAACAACATGGCATTGCCGGTATACATGCTGGTAACCACGCCCCAAAAAATCTGCGGGTTATCCTTGAGGAGAAGCGGCCCGGGAATGACTCCGTGAATCATGAGCGCGCCCAATAGCATGGCCGCAACCACGTTGGCGGGGATTCCCAGGGTCAATAGGGGGATGAAGGCCCCGCTGGAGGCAGCATTGTTGGCCGCCTCGGGTCCAGCCACCCCCTGGATCATTCCGGTCCCGAATTTTTCGGGATGCTTGGACACCCTTCTTTCCACGGTATAAGAAGTAAAGGTGGCCAGAATCGCTCCGGCCCCCGGGATAATCCCCATGATGAACCCGATAAAGCCTCCCCGAAAGATCGGTCCCGCCGAATCCTTCCAATCCTGCAGGGTAGGAAGCACTCCTTTGATCTTGGTCTCGAAGACCGATTTCTTTATCACGCTTTCGATGTTGAACAACACTTCAGTAATTCCAAACAGACCCATGACAATGGGAACCAGGCCCACACCATCCATGAGCGTGGGGGCGCCGAAGGTGAATCGGTGCAACCCGGTGACCGTATCGACTCCAATGGTTCCCACGAAAAGGCCCAGGACGGCCATAATCAAGGCTTTCAGCATGGACTTCATCGCCAGATAGGTGAGCAGGCAAAGCCCGACAAACATCAATCCGAAGTATTCGGCGGAACCGAATTCCAGGGCAACCTTAGCCAGCGGGGGAGAGAAGAACATGACCCCCACCACCCCCAGCGTGCCGGCGATGAACGACCCAAAGGCGGCAATCCCCAGGGCCGGCCCGGCCCGGCCTTTGCGGGCCATCTGGTAACCGTCGAGGCACGTAACCACGGATGTGGCCTCTCCGGGAATGTTCACCAGGATAGAGGTTGTGGAGCCTCCGTACTGGGCTCCGTAATAAATGCCGGCAAGCATGATGACGGCAGATACCGGTGGTATGTGGAAAGTAATAGGAAGCAAGAGGGACATAGCGGCAACAGGGCCAATTCCCGGAAGAACCCCTACCAGCGTTCCCACCAAAACTCCCATGAAACAGAAGAAGAGATTGATGGGCTGAAAACTCACC
>CAZVFG010000192.1:0-1600 GCA_964626125.1 uncultured Methanoregula sp. | reverse complement strand
ATCCCGTCTGCGTCACGATCGCGTTTGCCGCCCCGCTCACGACTGATGTGCCCAGAAAGACGCTGTTTTCCCGGTCAGCCGGCTGGTCAGCTGGTTTGCCCGTGGCAGTGGTCTTCTCGACCGGATACGGTTCCCCGGTCAGCGCCGACTGGTTGATGAAAAAGTCGCGGGATGTGATGACCCGGGCATCGGCAGGGACGATGTCGCCGGCGGTAAGGCTGATGAGGTCACCCGGGACCAGCTGGCTTAACGGGATCTCCTGCCGTTTCCCGTCACGGGTGACCGTTGCTGTTGTCGTGATCTTCTGCCTGAGTCGTTCTACAGCGTTTCCGGCACGGTACTCCTGGTAAAAATCCAGAATCACGCTGGCCAGCACAATGAAAACAATGATGCCGGCATCGGTGATATCCCCGACAAAGATAGAGATTGCGGCGGCAATGAGAAGGATGATGACCAGCGGGTTTTTAAAAAGGGCGAGGAACTCGAGGACATGGTTCGGACGTACACGGGAGATCTCATTCAGGCCGTACTCTTCGTGCCTGCGCTCTGCCTCTTCCGTGCTCAGGCCGTTTTGTGATGTCCTCAGTTTTGCGAGAAGTTCGTCCTGCGTGAGGGTATAGAGCCGGTCGATGATACCACCACCCCTTCCTCTGGGAACGACAGGAGACTTGAGCTGAGAACTGTCTGATTAACTTATGTATTCCCGTCCCTCCCCCTGTCATGTGTTGGAAGGATTTTTCCTTAAATGAATTTTGCGGGAGGACCTGGGCATACGGGATCCAAATAACACTCAATCATGTCTTTTAACCAATCTTTCCTGATCGTCTCAAAGGACCGTTTCAGGGTAGGGCTGCAGGGATAAAAAATCAAAAACAATATTTTCACATTTGGGGAGGTGGAGAACTATCCGGGTCTTCCAACGGTTCCACATCCTCAAGGCTGATGTCCTCCACCTCGTCCTTCTGGCACCAGACTTCAATGACCGTATCCACGCCGATGACATCCTGCTGGTATTCCTCCACCGCGGATCCCGGGGCCATAACAACAGCGCTGATCAGGTGTCCGTTCCTGAACCCGTAGAGCCTGCGGAACTTCCACACATCGTCAAGGACGACTGCCCTCTCGTAATAGACATCCTGCGCGAGCGTGTGTGTACAGTACACACCCTTTTCCAGCTCGAACAGAACTTCCCGGACATAGCGTCTGATATACCAGCGGAGTTCGGATGCCAGTGAAAGGGCGCTCCCCAGCGATGCGCCGGAAATAACCACCCCGCAAGGGACCTTTTTCGGATGGTAAAACCGGAGTGCGAGCCGGCTGGTCTCTGAAGCAAAAAGGGTGTGGTGGAGATCGACGCCGTCCCGCTGGATCAACAGGGTATTCATGGAGGCCTTAACAATGCACGTACCATATCACCAAAAAAATGGTCAGGTATACATGCGGTTGTCCGTCACCTTCTCGTTTTTAACCTTACTGACGGCATCAACGAAGTCCCTGCGTTCAACAGCTGCCGCATCCCGCCTGACTGCCATCATACCGGCTTCCCGGCAGACTGCCTGGAGCGCGGCACCGGTGGCATTTTCTGTCATGGCGGTGATTT
>CAZVFG010000191.1:0-1600 GCA_964626125.1 uncultured Methanoregula sp. | reverse complement strand
GCCAACCCGTCGCTCCTTGGTGGGGGTGGCGTGGATGCTGCAATCCACCGGGCCGCCGGCCCGGAACTGCTGGAAGAATGCCGGGCACTGGGCGGGTGCCTGACAGGCGAGGCAAAGATCACGAAAGGCTACCGGCTGTCCGCCCGGTACGTGATCCACACGGCCGGCCCGGTCTGGAACGGCGGGCGGCATGACGAGGACGAACTGCTTGCGTCATGCTACCGGAAATCGCTCGAACTTGCGGAATCTCATGGAATAAAAACCATCGCGTTTCCCGCGATCAGCACCGGCGCGTACGGGTTCCCGCTCGCCCGTGCCACCGTGATTGCGGTAAAAACCGTGACCGGGCACCTTGCAAGATCGCCGTCCATCACAAAGGTCGTGTTCGTCTGCCACAACGACCGGGCATTCCGCATGTACCTTGACGCACTTGCTGAAATTGGAGGAGAGAGCGCCAATGCACCGGGAAAACGGGAGAGAGAGGAGGTGGATGCCGACCGGGACAGGGGTGATGCATATATGGCAATCCGGGAACAGATCGGCGGACAGGTGAAGATGATCGAAGCCGTCCACGGGATCCGGATCGTCAACTTTGATGCGCTTGCCGACACCTTTGCCCGGGCTGCCGGCGACCGCACGCAGGCATCCCGTGCCACCGCCGCACTCAACAGCTGGGTCGTCATCAACAACATCAGGGGCGAGATCGAAATACCGGATGACGTGATCGCCCGGATACTTGAACAGACGACGAAAAAATAAGGTTCACTTGTGGTACGGTTCGCCCCGCATGATCCGGAACGCCCGGTAGACCTGTTCGAGCAGGATGAGCCGCACCATCTGGTGCGGAAAGGTCATCGGTGAGAGCGAGAGCCGCTCATCGCACCGTGCGAGCACATCAGCGGAGAGCCCGAGGTCTCCGCCAATGACGAACGTGACGCGGCCCTTTCCTCCGATCTCCTGATCATGCAGGAGACGGGCGAGCCCTTCACTCGACATCTGGTTTCCGCTGATATCGAGCGCGATGGTGTAACCTTCCGGAGGGATTGATTCCAGGATCCGGGCCCACTCCTTGTGCAGGAGCTGTGCCGTCTGAGCGGGGGATATGCGTGCCGGTCGCCGTTCATCAGCAATTTCCACAATCCGTATCTTCGCATACGGTCGCAGTCGCTTTTCGTATTCAGCGATGCCTTCGGACAGGTAGGATTCCTTCACCCTGCCCACGGCAATGACATGGATCTGCATCACAATCCTGCTCCGGATCGTATGATCGGCAACCTGAAAAGAGTGGCGGGCTGGATTATCCGAAGATCTTTTTTGACTGTTCGAGCGCATCGATTCCCGGTAGTTTCTTTCCGGTCAGAAACTCGATGCAGGCTCCGCCGCCTGTCGAGATGTGAGTGAAGTCCTTTGCTATCCCCATCTTCTCGATCACCGCCGCCGTGTGCCCGCCCCCGATAACCGAGAACTCCACCTGCGTTGCCGCCCTGAGCAGTTCGTAAGTGCCCGTGGCAAAATCTGCATCTTCAAAGACTCCCGCCGGGCCGTTGAAGACCACCGTACCGGCCCGCCTGATAGCCTGACCAAGGGTTGCGATCGCATC
>CAZVFG010000190.1:0-1618 GCA_964626125.1 uncultured Methanoregula sp. | reverse complement strand
GGCTACCAGCCATGGTTTTCGATTGCCTTGTAGGCCTTGTATATATCCAGGTACTTGCGGTAATGGAGTGCCAGATCCATCCAGAGTTTACCTGTTTTAAGAGCGGAGGTAGACGTTTGGTACTCATAAAAGGGTCGGATGTGTGATTCCAATTCAGCGTTTTTCATCCTCTGGAGCCGGATATAGGCTTTAAGAAAGATATCTGATGAAAACATCGATCTTTTCCATGCATCTTCATACGCTTTCGGGTCCCTGAGATGGATTGCCTGTGCAGCCATTTTGCCGGCAACCATTCCTGCCCGGATTCCCCCTTTGCTGATAGGATTTGTCTGGCATGCAGCATCACCAATAAGAAGGATTCTTCCTACGACGCAGTGCGGTAATCCGCCATACGCGATAAACCGGGCCTGTTTCTGGATTATGTGCCCATCGGGTTCAAAACTTTTTCCGGGGAGGGCGGGAAAGCCAATTTTTACGTTGTTTTCGTGGGGAAATACCCATTGGTAATTACCTTCATAGGCTTCATCATAATGAAATTCAAGGATTCCTCGTGATGGTCTTTCATCCACAATATACTGGATCAATTTAATTTTTTTACCTTCCATACCCAATGCATTTCGGATCTGTGAATTCGCACCATCCGCAGCAATGACATAATCAAATGCTTGTGTACGGTGTTCAAATTTGACAACAATATGTTCGTTGTTTTGGGAAATGCCGCTGACGGTCTCGTTCCTGTACATTCCCCCGATTTTTTCATATTCCCTGATGATCGACCGGAAAAACCCAGTACGGTCAATCATGTACCCTTTCAACTGCGATTCAAGGACGATATTTCCCGGGTAATATTCCCTGATCAGGTGTATCTTTTCGACAATCCCCTCTGGCTGTAATGGTTCCAGGTCCTTACTGAGTAATTGACTGACTGCTTCCCCACACATGTCATGATAGACGGGATATCTGGCATCGTCCAGGCGTTCCGCCAGTGTTACCGTAACCGCATCTTCAGTATCATAGTGCTTGATAAAGAAAGCGGCACTTGCACCTGCAGGGCCTGCGCCAACTACCAAAACATTGATTTTTTTCTTTCCGGTATTCTGGTTGTTGACCATCCCTGTAATTCCTTTTAATTTTTTGATAATCACGACGATGTGCTGCCTGAACCGGTTTTTTGTTTTTACATATCCCATCCTGTTTCAGATATATAATCCGACGATAACGCAATGAAATGGAGGTAATAAATGTCAAACCTTCGGCGATAACTTCTCAATCACCCGTTCGACCTGCTGCACCGATGTCCCGATATAATTGTCAGGATTGAGCAGTTTCTCAAGTTCCGGCTTTGAGCAGTAGCGCATCACTTCACGGTCAAGAGAAAGAACATTCAGAAGGGATCGGTTCTCCGCAAGCGCCTGCATGCTCGCCACCCGCACGCGCTCGTGGGCGTCCTGCCGGTTCATGCCCTTTTTGGTGAGCTCGATCATGACCGACTCTGCCATGTTGATCCCCTGCAGGAGCGCGAGGTTCTTGCGGATCGCGGCACGGTTGATGACCAGCCCGTCAAGCACCGTCGTCATCAGCCGGAGGCAGTGGTCGGTGAGGATCGAGGCTTCCGGGA
>CAZVFG010000189.1:0-1643 GCA_964626125.1 uncultured Methanoregula sp. | reverse complement strand
GGGCTAAATCTCAGTAGGTCGCAGGTCGCAGGTCGTAGGTAGGGAAAAGACCAAGAAGAAGGCTTGAGGCAAGAGAAATCAGAGAGAGATCATCCACAGATTACACAGATTTCGCAGATTCAAAATTTCACCACTAATACTAATTTGCCGTCAAACATATAGTATTGATCCAGTCAAAGTTTGTCATTGACCGCACCTGATCAGGATTATGGATCAGGCGTTGAAGGGCATCACAGAGGAGCATTTCAACCTCATCCAAGCTGGTCATCACCCGGTTGGCGAAATAGTTTTCCCGAAGGTGATCCCAGAGGCACTCGACCGGATTAAGTTCGGGACTGTAAGGAGGCAAAGCCAACAGTCGAATGGTGGGCGGGACCCTCAGATCGCGGGCTTGATGCCAGCCAGCCCCATCCAAGAACATCAGGCAGTAGTCTCCGGCAAAAAGATTGGCGGTGTGCGCCAGGAAGACGGACATGATCTCCGTGTCCACGGCGGGCATGATCAAACTGGCCAATTGTCCGTCCTGGGGACAAACCGCGGCCAGAGAATAGATGTATTCCCGGATCACCTGCTGTCCCACCTCCGGTCGCTTGGGCAAAGGCCCCCAACATCGGCGTCGATCGCTGATCCTCCCGAAACGACCCTCATCCTGAAAGAGGATGCGGACTCTCATCCCCGGCGGGGCTGTGGCGGCCGCTTGCTCGACGATTTCCGAGAATTTTTTTTAAACTCGGCCTGAGCCTCGCGGTCGGCCTTGACATGACGCGGACGGGGACCGAGCTTGCGCCATTGATGTCGGTGAAGCAGCTTATACACATAATCCAGGGAAACTTCTTTCCCGACCATCCGCTGCACCTCGGGCAGGAGTTGCGGCGCAGTCAAGACCTCGCCGCGAAGTGCCCGCTCTTCCCAAGACAGCAAAAGCTCCGCTTCCGCCTCCCAGGAAAGATAAGACCATCGTCGGCCCCCGCGTCCTTTCCGGGCGAGACCCACCGGACCCTGGTGATTATATTGTTTGATCCAGAGCCAGACGGCGGGGGTGGAGACTTGAAGCAGGTCGGCGATTTCCGTAGCGGGTCGTCGAAGGTGAGTTAACCAGACGGCAAGTCGTTTCTGGTAGGCGTCCTTGTTGGGTGCTTCCCGCACCCACACCGCCAATTCCTCGGGACTTAGCCAAGGCTTGAGTTGGGCAGGTGGTCGCATGTTTTTACCTCCTGCCCTGATTGTAGCATTACTATATGTTTGATGTCAAAATGGTATAAGTGGTCACTTTCTGCTCCACGGTCGCCGCGTCCAGCAGGGCCACCGGCAGGTTGCGCTCGCGGATGCAGTCAGTGAACTTGACCTGGAAGCCGTCGCCCCGGCTGGTGCAGCTAATGGTCGGGTCCCAGATCTGGCTGCCCGGATCATTGTTCAGTTCCCGGCAGATACCGGTCGGGTCCAGATCCCGGTCTTCCCACAGGTCCGGCGTCCCGTCCTCATCCGAGTCCTTCCGGCAGAGGTCTTCCTCAGCCGCGGGCGCGACAGCCGCAGTAACCAACCCTGAGGCAAGCGGCTTCTCTATCCCCGGCGGGCCTAAGACCGGCGGACCGCCGAGACCCATCAGCTCGGAAGCCAGCGCCTGGACCGCCCGGGTGACCACC
>CAZVFG010000188.1:0-1648 GCA_964626125.1 uncultured Methanoregula sp. | reverse complement strand
CCGCACCGGGGACAGACGGATTTCTTTCCCGTGCTTTTGTAGACATGGCTGCATTTTGTGCACCGGTGCCTGTACCAGGTAAGTTCATCGATGGTAAGGTTCGCAGGACCGCCAATGGAACACATGCTGCACCCCCTAAATCTTCAGTCCTTGTGCCACGCGCTTTCCGAGCTCCGCGTCCGCCTTGGTGAGGTTTTCTGCCATCCGCTTCTGGATCTCTTTCTTGGCGTGACCTAACGGGTCAACGATATTATCCACGAGATGGTCCTGGTCGTCCTTTGACAGGGAACGGTAGCGTTCCCCCGCCTGCTGGAAATCGTTGGTGAGCGCAATTTTTTTTCGCACCTTGGCACCTTCGATCGGCGGGCCGCCGAATGTGGGACCACCGGACTGCTGCGGTGCCCCTCCCCCAAGGGTATTGGGTTCATAGTTTACCGTGCCGTAAAACCCGATCCCGGACTGCATAAACCCGTCCCGCTGGTTGTTATTGACCGGAACTTTCGGGCGGTTGATGGGGATCTGGAGATAGTTTGGCCCCAGCCGGTGCCGCTGGGTATCCGCATACGAGAACAGCCTGCCCTGCAGGAGTTTGTCGGCGGAGGGTTCGATCCCGGGGACGACCGAGGAAGGGCAGAATGCGGCCTGCTCGACTTCGGCAAAATAATTCTTTGGGTTTTTGTCAAGGACCATTCTGCCTACTTTCATGAGCGGGTATTTGTCCTCGGGCCATGTCTTGGTCGCATCGAGGGGATCGAAGTCCAGCCGGAGTTCATCGTCAAACTCCATCAGCTGGACGCTGAGTTCGAACTCAACGGTCTTTCCTGACGCGATCCAGTCATACAGGTCACGGGTGGCAACATCCGGGTCCTCGCCTGCGAGCCGGGCCGACTCGTGGCGGTCGATCGTCTCGATCCCTGCCGCCGGTTTCCAGTGGTACTTCACATAGAGGCCCCTGCCCTTCTCATTCACCCAGATGTAGGTGTTGACCCCGAACCCCTCCATCTTCCGGTAACTTTTTATCGTGCCGCGATCGGAAAAAAGCCAGGTGATCATGTGGGTGGATTCCGGGGTGAGCGAGATGAAATCCCAGAACCGGCTGTTGGCCGATGAGCTGGTGGGGATATTGGTGTCCGGCGCGGGTTTGAACGCGTGCACCATGTCCGGAAACTTGATCGCGTCCCGGATAAAGAAGACCGGCAGGTTGTTCCCCACAAGGTCATAATTCCCCTCTTCGGTGTAGAATTTTACGGCAAAGCCCCGGGGGTCACGGACAGAATCCGCAGAGCCCCGTGCACCCACCACGGTCGAGAACCGGACAAAAACCGGTGTCTTTTTCTTCGGGTCCCGGAGGAATGCGGCCTTCGTGTATTCTGCCATGCTCTTGTAGACCTGGAAGTACCCGTGCGCACCCGCCCCTTTTGCGTGAACCACCCGTTCCGGAATTCTCTCCCGGTCGAAGTGCGCCAGTTTCTCGATCAGGTGGACATCCTCAAGGAGGACGGGGCCGCGCTGCCCTGCCGAAAGAGAGTTCTGGTTATCGGAAACCGGGACTCCCTGGTTTGTTGTCAGCGTCTTTTTTGCCATGGTGTATCACAAAGGAATAATTCCGCCATACCAAGGATAAACATATGGTTCCGGGCTGTGCGGG
>CAZVFG010000187.1:0-1679 GCA_964626125.1 uncultured Methanoregula sp. | reverse complement strand
TGCAATGGCCGCGCCACGCCCCGGCGTAGTCGGTCTCGAAGCGGCGTGTCATGATTTCCTCCCGAAATCAGGCTTCAAGATGGGTTGCGCCAGCGCCTGCTCCACCGCCCCCACGAAGCCGCGATCCAAGACCCAGCGCGTGACGATGAGTTGAGGGATCTCGCCAGGGCGCAGCGTCAGCTCGACGCGCGATACGTGCTGGCCGGGCGAGGTGTCGACGCCGAGCGCGTTGGCGAGGGCTACGCTTATGGAGTCGAGCTCATTCATCACGCTCTCCTCCGTTGACGAGCGCGGCCACAGCCGGCTCGAAGTCCGGGCACGCCGCGGCCCAGGCGGCGAGGCCCTCGGGGCCGTGCAGCTCGGTGACGACCGGGGCGCTCATGACCACCACCCGAGGGCGCGGCCGATGGCCGGCGTGAACCACAGGGCGACGAGCATCGCGACGCCCGCGGCCCAGAGCAGGATGTCGCTGATCCTCGTCCTCGTAGAGACGTAAGGACCGTACACACAGTTCGACCGCTCCCATGAGAATGCCTCCTGAGTGGAGCGCGGGAACCGCCGCGCGACGGTGTTGTGATAGATCAGCATACGAATTTACCCCTATAGTGTGTGGCAGTTTGGGCGTTTTGCGTTTTGGTAGCTACCTTGCCCCTAGCTAGCTACTTTGCATCCCTTGTCGATCCGTGTCATCCTCCTGGTTAGCCTTGGTTTACGTAACCGCTGGTGGGTTCAGCACCGCAAGTGTGCGCAAACCGCGGGGCGGACCCTACTGGAACGCCAAAGTGGTCGAGGCATTGTTTGCATTGATAGAAATCGTTAGGGCCGGAACTCCCTTCGTACACGTATCCAACCCATCCCGTTGGCTTTACCCAGGACTGATCGATCGGAAGACCTGTCGTTGCGGTTTCCTTGCGGATCAGCCACCGCACGCCGTCTAGGGCGTTTTGCAAATCTTTCTGGTTGGCAGAGAGTATCTGCGAGGCATTTTGCCTCAAGGTGCGGGCAATTTGGGCGAGTGCGTCATTTTTGGCCCTGGTGGTGACCGCGGCCAGTTGAATGGAAGCGGCTTTTGCGGCGGCAGCGGCCTGGGTAATATTCATTTTTGTTACCTCTTTACAACCTGCGAATAGGCACTATAATTTTCAGACATCATAAATGACAGGCAATGAATAATCAATAACGCAGATGCCGGTATTTGCGGGCGTAGCTTAATGGTAAAGCCCCAGCCTTCCAAGCTGGTTATGTGAGTTCGATTCTCATCGCCCGCTTTTTTTGTTTTCGGGTCTTGATGTGGGGCTGGAAGAGGGTGGATTTTGCGAGGAGATGCGGTTTTTTGGGGGTATTTGAGGCTGCTGGAGGAGGATTGGAGCGGATAATTGAGAGGGCGGCTGAGGGTGATTGCATAATAAACATGTGGTTGAACGTCAACCAGAAGAGTATCGCCTTTATGGGTGGTTCGGTATGATGCCGGATGCGTTGTTGAGGCAGGTTCAGGTGATGAAGGTGAATGCGAATTAACGGAAACATATTTATTCAACGGAGACATGAGATGAGCAGAAGAGCAGCGGTTATTGTTTGTATCTTTTTGACGACCGGACTGTGCGGCATGGCGGGAGAAGTGAAGTGGAAGGGAGGCGGCTCGGACAATCTGTGGAACACGGCAGGCAACTGGGAAGGGG
>CAZVFG010000186.1:0-1694 GCA_964626125.1 uncultured Methanoregula sp. | reverse complement strand
AGGTCAGCAAGGACTTTTTCAATCCCTAACTCGTACAGAGTTCCCCAGCCACCCGACCTGCCCTTTCTGTACTTGCTCACTGGCAACAGACTCAAAAGGTTTGCCACACTGAAGTGCCCGGAGCTGCCAGACACCTTGAAGGGCGTAACGCTGATTAAGAAATCGCTGCGCAGCACCACATTGGGCACCCAGAAACTCTCAACAGCGTAGAATTCACTCAAAGGATTTTGAACCTCTATAAAAATTGAGTCCCTGATATCAAGCATAAGCACGTGATGAAAGTTGTATCCTAAAGCTTGATATATTGGATAAATGGATTCGCCGCTCGGGGTGCCATCGGCAATGAGAATGTCTGCATTACTGATTCTTCTGATGCCCCTGATAATAGCGTTCAGCAGTCTGGGACTTGTAGTTATGGGGTATGGCAAGGGATAGCCGGCACAGGGTTTGATCAAAACTCGTCTTGCCCACGCCAGCTGTGGAGGCGGGGCAAACACAAAATCTGAATCTTTGACAATCATGGACTTCATATCAGCGACCAAATCTCACTAGTTATAAAGCTGGCTGCAATAGCACAATTTCAGTGCCAGTCGGAAGGTCTTCGCGCTCGAATTCCACTTCACTTCCAACTACCTTTCTCACACCTTTTTTGCCCTTGAGGAAATCCTCGACACCGGCTATAGGATAAGCACACTTGGGCGTCTTGAAATGCATAGGAATGGCTATTCTTGGCTTCAATTGGTCACATACCTGGCTAGCGACAGTGGCATCAATAGTGAAGAAGCCCCCCACAGGAACAAATAGTATATCCACCACGCCAATTTCAGTGACCTGTCCCGGGCTGAGCACATGCCCTAGATCACCCAGGTGGCAAAGGTTCAGGCCATCTATGCTGAAACAGAAGACAGTGTTAGATCCTCTCTGCGTGCCCTGAGAGGCATCGTGAGAAGTGGCGACGCCCCTAAACCGAATACCTTTGGCAGTTTTTGTACCGCTCCCTTTGACCACTTCTGGTTTCCCCTGCACCGCTGAAACGTTATTGTGGTCGCCATGGTCATGGCTCACCACAACGACATCGGCAGTTTCCTTTATGGGAGAGTAATCAATACCCCCACCCACAAGATAGGGATCAGTAATCACTCTGAGACCGCCTTTGGACGTAATCAAGAAACAAGCATGGCCCAACCACTTCATTCTCATATAGCCTCCCGATTCTTTGCCTCGTCTAAAGCTAATTCGATCAAGGTTCTAACTCCGAATCCGGTGGCTCCTTTCACTAGATATCCACTGTCCTTGCTTGAGAGACGGGGGCCAGCTATGTCGAGATGAATCCAGGGAGTGTTACCCACAAATTCAGCCAAGAAAAGGGCAGCGGTAATGGCTCCACCATATCTATTGCCGGTATTCTTAATATCGGCAATTTCGCTTTTGATTTGCTCCTTATACTCCTCGGCCATGGGCATTTGCCACATCTTCTCGCCGGTTCTTTCCCCGGCTTTGAGGACTTTATCTATCAAATCTCGGTCATTACCAAAGACGCCACTATAAAGGAGACCTAAAGCGACACGGCAAGCCCCGGTCAGAGTAGCTAAATCTATCAAGGGGGACAAGCCTTGTTTCACGGCATAACTCAGGGCGTCAGCGAGGATAAGCCTTCCTTCGGCATCGGTGCTAATCACTTCTATGGTCTTGCC
>CAZVFG010000185.1:0-1725 GCA_964626125.1 uncultured Methanoregula sp. | reverse complement strand
TATGATCGCGCTCTCCGTTGATGTCCTTTTTGATGCAGCTGTCCGTATTCAGCTGCTGGAACGTTCCATCACGATCTCGTTTGCCGCCAGCACCGTCCGGATAAAATTCCCGACCACGCGCAGGCTCGCGGAATTTCTCGAAGTCCCCCATTATTACGTGCTCCCCTATTTTGCGATGATGGAGCAGGAGGAACTCGTGACACGGGCCGAACGCGTGGGTATCCTGACAACTCCGAAAGGGAGCGCAAAAATGATCGGGATCATGAGAGCGCGGTACCAGCAGGATTCAGAGGGTATTCTCGGGCACACAATTTTTGAAGAGATCGCAAAAAAGTGCGAAATCTGATAACGATCCAACGGACCCGATTCCTGATTACCGCTTATACTTCTGATATCAACAGTTGATGCTGGTATACCACCTGTTTACCAATTGGTTAAATAATTTCATTATACAAATTCAAAAAAGAAACAATATCTATTAATAAATCCCAGTCTGAATGCAAAAGGACTGAAGAGTATGAGGGATTCTTTGAAACATTCCATGATCCTGCTTGTGGTCCTCCTCCTTACCGGAGGAGTGATCATCGCTGGCTGCACGACAACGACGCCCAGCCAGCCGGCAACGCCAGCTGCTGAAAAACAGAAGCTCCTGCTCGCGACAACCACGAGCCTGTACGATACCGGGCTGCTCAACTACCTTGAGCCGAAGTTCGAAGCAAAATATAACGTCGACCTCCTGATCACATCACAGGGTACCGGTAAGGCAATCGAACTTGCCAAGAAAGGCGACGCTGATGTGCTGCTCGTCCATTCGCCCACCTCTGAGATGACGTTCCTTGAGGACGGCTATGGGCTGAGCCGGCGCACGTTTGCCTACAACTACTTCATGATCGTCGGCCCGGCCAATGATCCCGCCGGCATCAAGGGCAAGACCCCCGAGGAGGCATTCAAGGCAATCCTCACGCAGGGTAAAGCGAAAAACGGGACCATCATGTTCGTTTCCCGCGGTGATGCATCCGGTACTCACACAGCCGAACAGGGGATCTGGAAGAAAGCCGGATACGATTATGCCAAGGATGTCCAGAAATCCGGGAACTGGTATATTGAAGCCGGTAAGGGCATGGGCGAGACACTCCAGATGGCAGGTGAGAAAGGTGCCTATACCTTCACGGACGAGGGCACCTTCCTTGCCTATGCAGGAAAGCTGAACCTTGTGCCGATCGTGGACAAGGGAGCAAGCCTGATGAACCTGTATAGCGTCATGACGGTCTATCCTGCAAATCCGCAGCCGGACAAAATTTCGATGGCAAACAACTTTGTCAACTGGCTTATCTCACCAGAAACCTTAACCGACATCGGCACTTTCGGCAAGGACAAGTACGGGAAAGGACTGTTCACACCCATGACAGCCGGCGTCCCAGCCGGAGTGACCGCAGACTTCACGACACCAGCGACAGCAACCCGCCCGCTCAAGGTGTACCATGCAGGAAGCCTCGCAAGCTCGTTTGGCAAACTGGAGAAGATGTTTGAGAAAGCGCACCCCGATGTGGACGTGCAGCTCTTCTCGGGCGGCAGCGGCGCACTCGTTGACAAGGTCAACAAGCAGAACCAGAAGACCGATATACTGGCAAGCGCGGACTACTCGCTCATCCCCAAGTACCTGGTCCCGAACAACGCGACGTTCTACATAGACTTCGCAAAGAACGCCATGGTGCTCTGTTATAC
>CAZVFG010000184.1:0-1728 GCA_964626125.1 uncultured Methanoregula sp. | reverse complement strand
TGAACAGTTCTGGGAAAAACAGCGGGGTTTGATCTGCGATCAGGTGCAGTGTGTTGTGGCACAGTCTGCTGCCCGGCAGATACTGGTCGGGGGTATTGGAGCACATCTGTTCTCAAGAGAACTTGATGGAATTGATCTCACAAAAGAACTGGGTTCGTGTGCTGATGCCCTGCCTGCATTTTCTGTACGGAAGGTGGCTCTACGGGGCAAAAATTCATGAGAATTGTATCGGAAGGTCTTGAAGGAGCAGTGGTTTTTATGACCTCCGCGTTTTCCTGGATGGTAATAGCATGATAAAGCTGTGGCAAATAAGCCTCATTCTGTTTATTGGTTCCGTTGCGATTACCGCAATATTATGGAGTCTGGGTCTTCCGTTCTTCTTTGTCTTTCTCTTCATTCCGCTCATTCCTTTTTTCTGGCGGAAGGAGAGGATCCGGCGCTGCCCGGTATGCGGATGGGAAACCACAGGCAGCGAGCGTTTCTGTCCCTGGGATGCGACCCCCCTCCCCGATTCGGGCAGCGAGTTCAGAGAGTGAAATGATTGATAAGGGAAGCCGGATCCCATAGAGCTCCGTTGTGAGAATTTCCGGAAATCTCCTGTGTGCATAGTTACGCACAGTTCCACGCTCTATATTGATACCCATATGTGCCATGAACACCGTTGCACGGTTGAATGACATTCCCGCGGCAAGTGTTCTGCAGAGATCGACAAGAGGGGAACCAATCCTTGTATCCGGGTAGAACGGTTCATCGGCAAAACACACTGCGTGGCACTTGTGGCAGGAAAATCGTTTCACCACAACATGAATCGGGTGATTGTTATCCCCTTCACGTATAACGCCGAACTGCTTTTTCTTTGTGTCATATCCTGACAGTGTTCCACCGCATACCGGACAGGAATCGCGGGTTTCAAAAATTATTCCCTCACATGCCAGAAGACCGCTCTGGACAATATCAATAATGAGAGGTGGTATGCGTGGGGGTTTCATAGCGTGCGCGAACCTCGTACTCCGGATATATGATAACGGTTAACATCATCGAATTTGTAAATTACTTTGGTTTGTTGATATTTCATATCCACCGGTGAATAAAAATTGAAACCCACCACTATTAATCATTTTTGGCGCGAAATTCACTATGTTTAAATACCGTCAAACCAAATTTTTTTTGTTCGAGGTTAGAACATGGATATGAAGTACGTACCAACAACATGCCCGTATTGCGGTACTGGCTGCGGCTTCAACCTTGTTGTCAGTGACAAGAAGGTTGTGGGAGTCGCGCCATGGCACCGCAATCCCGTAAATGAGGGCAAGCTTTGCCCGAAGGGAAACTATGCGCATGAGTTTATCAACTCGCCGGACCGGCTCACTATGCCTCTTATCAAAAAGGACGGCAAATTTGTCGAGGCGAGCTGGGACGAAGCATACAAGCTGATTGCATCGAAGTTCAAGTCCTACAAGGGCGAGGAGATGGCCTGCCTGGCTTCTGCACGGGTCTCCAACGAGGAGAACTATTTAATGCAGAAGTTTGCCCGGGCTGTCTTGAAGACCCCAAACATCGACCACTGCGCCCGTCTCTGCCATGCATCGACGGTCGTCGGGCTGGCCGGTGCATTTGGGTCCGGTGCAATGACCCAGTCGATTGCAGATATTGCCGAATCCAAATGCCTTCTTATTATCGGCAGCAACACGTTTGAGACCCACCCGCTGATCGGTCGCCGCGTGATGC
>CAZVFG010000183.1:0-1740 GCA_964626125.1 uncultured Methanoregula sp. | reverse complement strand
GCTTCAAATAAATAATTGGTAATCTTATTCAGGTAATCGGAATAGTCAATCCGGTCAAGGCTTTTTGACTGGTAGAGTTTCTCATGGACAAGGGCGATGGATTTCACCCGGTTCTGGCTGTCCATGAGCGATCCTTTCACATTGGGATCTGTTGCCTTCTTCGCCTGCATCGACAGGAGGCTTGCGATCACCTGAAGATTGTTTTTCACCCGGTGGTGGATCTCTTTTAACAGGAACTCTTTCTCTCTCAGTGAAGCAGAAATCGTATTCTCCATGAGCTTTCGCTCGGTAATGTCATGGGAAACACTCATCACTGCCGTGGTTTCTCCCGCCTCATTTTTCAGTGGGCTGAAGAAGCTGTCAAGCCAGATCTCACTGCCGTTTTTCGCAATGATCTTATCTTCCCGTTTCAGGGTCACACCACGTTGTATTACGTCTTCAATGATTCCACGCTGGTATTGCGCAGGTTGCTGCCGGGAAGGATCCGGTAATTTTTGCCCGATGAGGGTAGACAACCCCTGATCGAACAGGGTGGACGCAAACATGTTGGTATAGGCGACGTTATGGTCCTTATCGACAACGTAGATTGCATCCGGGGATGTTTCCGTCAGCGTCCGGTACTTCTCTTCACTCGCCCGCAGGGCGCTTTCAGCCCGTTTCCGCTCAGTAATATCACGGATGACCATCTGGAGCGCCGTTACCTTGTCAATCTCGATTTTTATGAGGCTGATTTCAGTGTCGAACTCCGTGTTGTCAAGGGTCCTGTGTTTGCATTCACAGAGCACGCGCTCTCCTGCCAGTGCACGTTGCATCATGTCCCGTCTCTTGTCATATGATTTTGTGCCGTCGGGATACGTCTCAGGTGCCAGATCCAGGATGTTTTTACCAACCAGTTGTTCTTTTGTGCCACGGAATAACTGCGTTGCACGGGTGTTACAGTCACTGATCATGCCATCCTTTAAAATGAGGATTGCATCATATGTTGACTCAAAGAGCGTGCGGTACCGTGCCTCCCGGTCCCTGAGACTCAGCATCGATTTCTCGCGCTCGCTCTCGACACCAATAATGCCGAACACTGCCATGAGGATGGCAAGGAACACGATCAGGTAGGAGGTCCAGTCGATGAGGTTCTGTCGTGCGATCACGTCCTTCTGGTCCATATCGACACCGACAAGACCGACAATCACCCCCCGGCTGTCCCGGATCGGACTGTATCCCGAAAGGAACGTGCCCCACTGATCGGTGGTTACGCTTTTATCAACCGAGACTCTTTCAAATCCCTGCATCAGTTCCTGTGTCGCTTTGGGATATTCCTGACCGATCGCTGCCGAATCTGGTGAAATGCCGTACTCCGCATCCACCACAAACTCAATACGCTCGCCGGCTTTCCGCATGATGTAAATATACCGGATATTTGGGAGGGATTTCTCAAGCTCGTACAGCTTATTGCGGATCGCGATGAACTCCGCCGTGTTTTCATCGCCCGGCCTGATTGCCGCAATACTATCACCATTGGTCTGGAGTGCAATGGATTCCGCAATTGTTCCAAGTTCATTCTGGGTCTGTTTCTGTATCGCACCCGTTGTCACATTGGTGACATACACAATACTGCAGGCGGAAAAAACAAGAATCATCAGCAGGAGAATCATCGTTGATTTTTCTAAAAGACGCTCAATCATCACGATACATATTTTTTTATCAGATATTATCATTACCCCCTTTTACAGGCAGGCAGGGAAA
>CAZVFG010000182.1:0-1761 GCA_964626125.1 uncultured Methanoregula sp. | reverse complement strand
CCAAGTCATCGGGCTCGCCGTCGCGGTCGTCATCGGTGCGGCGGCAACCAAACTGATCGCCGCGATGGTGCAGGACGTCATCATGCCCATCGTTGCGATCATCATACCGGGCGGGGACTGGCGGCAGGCGGTATTTCAGGTAGGCCCGATCAAGTTCCTTGCCGGTGACTTTGTGGGCGCGATCATCGACTTTGTGATCATCGCGCTGGTGGTCTTCCTGCTTGTGAAATACGTCATGAAGGGCGACACTACGAAGAAAATATAATTTTCTTCTCGAGTTCCACACCACAAAGAGGATCTGATGATCTTCTTCTCGACTGCTACGCACATTTCGAAAAAAATATAATTTTCCTCCAGAGTTTCGCATGACGAAAAGATCTGATGATCTTTTTCCCGAGCGCTTCGTGCAGACCAAAGAAAATATAATTTTCTTCCCGAGGTTTTTAACTCCTTTTAAAAAAGGTCGGGCATTTTTCATGACTCGTCCGATTTACCAAAAGGGAGCTGACGATATAATTACCGGTCTGGTGACGGTGAGCGTGTTCCCGTGTGTGCGTGCCCCTTATCCTTTTCATCCATCGCCCCGACCAGCACGAGAATCGCGGGCATGACAATGATTGCCCCGCCGAGCGCAAAGAAGACTGATATCACCGTCACGGTACCGAAATTGCTGATGATGCCAAACGTGGAGAGCATAAGCGCAGCAAACCCAAAGACCGTGGTCATCCCCGACACGGTAATAGCAGTCCCGATTTGCTGGATGCTGTGACGGATGGCAGGAAGGAGCCCCATGCCATTCTCCCGTTCCTCATAGCACCGCTCCATGATCAGGATCGTGTATTCCGAGGCGACCCCGACCGACATGGAACCAAGCGTGGCGGTGAGCGGGGTGTAGTCGATGGCAAGGAGGTACATAATCAACCCGTTCCATCCGACGATAAGTACGATGGGGACGAGCGGGGTTGCCGCTTTTGCGAATTTCCGGTAGACGAGATACAGGAATGCAAGGATCATCGTAAACCCAAGAACGGTCATCTGGGTTTTTCCAGCCCTTATCTCCCTGATCAGGTTGGTAAACATCTCGCCCATACCCGTGAATGATGCGGTGATCCCCGGGGGAGGGGATTTCCATTCCAGATCCTTTTTCATCTGGTCGATCATCGACATCCCCACATCGTTGGGCATGTCAATCGTGGAAAATTCGATGACCGCGTCGGTATTCCCGCTTACATATTGGGCGCGGGTTTCTGCCGGAATCCGGTTCAGAACCTGATCGATCCCCTGGTTTGTTTCAGGCAGCACTCCCCCGTTATACTGAAGGAGGTATGTGACAATGCTGCGCGAGCCGATTATCTTGCTGTTGTGTGTCTCCTCGTACTGCTGGAATTCGTACATCCAGCGAACCGAATCGACAGAGAGGACATCGTCTCCCCGCACAAGCACCGGTGTCGTGGACGTCTCGCCCACCGTGCGCTTTACCTTGTCAAGGTTCACCTTTGCCGGCATATTGGAAGGGACAAATGTCTTCTCATCAGTATTCACGATGATCTCGTTGTCCATCTGGAATCCGATAAACGCGATGAGGATGCAAAGGATCAGAACGGGCACCGGATTTTTTGCTACGGTTTCCACGACCCCCCCGACAAGTTCGTTGTACCGCCCGACATACGATTTCTTCGGGTTCTTGTAGTCCTGCTCTTTTTGAACAACAGGACGGTAAGCGGTGAGGATACCGATTGTAGGTACCATTACGATTGCCAC
>CAZVFG010000181.1:0-1764 GCA_964626125.1 uncultured Methanoregula sp. | reverse complement strand
GAGTTTGAACTCCTGACGCATGGAGTAATGCATACGGCTTTGAACCGCGCCCATTACCTTTAGCGTGCGCTCTAACAGGGCTAATGTTGTTCCTACGGGCGCATTAGCGCTCATGTCGGAGACGTTCATGTCTCCTGAGGAAGCAAAAGACCTGCCTTCTTCTACGATGTTTTGGAAGAGGGCAAAGAGAACCTGACTTGGTTCTTTATACGGTAGAGGCAGGATGTTGTCACGAATACTGCCGGACGGGACATCTACGTCCCTGAACTCTCCGGGCTGGATGGGGGTGTCGTCCCCTTTAATCCGTAGTCCTCGAGATTTAAGTCCTCCGGGGAGATTAGATAGAGTGCCCGCGTCAACAAGTTGGCGGATAAGCATCGTTGCTGATTTAGCATATCCACCGATAAGGTGTATGAGACCATATCCGTAGAATCCAAATCCGGGGATGTATTGGTAGTGGACAAAGTGCTGGCGCTTAATGTGGAGGATGTCGTCTTCATACCAGTTCCTTCTGATGGCTAGGATTTCTCCTGTGCCTTTTTCAATGGTTACGACGTAGGGTAATGCAATTCCGGTCTCTTCGCCATCCTCGTTTTTATGCTCAAAACCCTTAATATCTAAGTTGACATGCATCTCAAGGATGCGGAATCGGTCGTCTTGAATAGCCGACATGCCTTGTTCTTCGGCCTTTTGCTTCTCAATATCATCCAACTCATAGGATGGGTCACCTAATTCAACATCCCGATAGAACCCTGCTTCCTGAAGTTTAAGAACCTCATTCTTGGTCTTGCGCATCACATGGGTGACACGCTCTGAGTCCTCGATAGAGGACGCGCCATAAGGAACAACAATGTCTTCTGCTGGGATAAAGACTGCAACTTGGCGGCCTTTACTAGGGTCAAAATAGACCTTCTTGAATGCGCTTCCCGTTATAGGAAGAGACCAGAGGAGCTTCTCATGCTCTGGACGGTACTCCGTCATCACTTCCGTTAACTGGTAGTTCATGTCTTGCTGGACACGGACAGACGCTTCTTCTTTCTCATGCGTCTCTTTACCAATAATCTGCGTTTTGACTGGACCAGCCGCAGGGAATGTCTCCATGATGCCTTCGGCTTGGAATCGGACAACCGACTCTGTAAGCATAGGGTGAAATACACCGCAGGCTCCTTGCCAAGGTTCTGTACGTTCTTCGTACTTTAGGCCTAACAACTTCAAACCGTCTACATAGGTTTGTACCCAATCTTTGCGGTCGCCTTGGTCTTTTTCAAAATCATCTAAAAGGTCTGAGCTTATGGAAGACAGAACGCCATCATCAATAAAATCGGCTAGATTGGCATCAAAGTCTTCCGCAGTATCTTCTTTTGACTCCATGTCTATCTCTAGACCGTCCATAGAAATATGTACCGCCTCGGGGTCTTCAATCTCAATCTCAATATCTGGACCCATAGGCATACCTTCGGGCGCTGCGTATAAACTTTTTTTATTGAACTTGTTGTCATATTTAATCCTTAAATATTTGTTTAAACAGTGTAGTACCGTTCTTGTCTTCTGCTTCTGAAGTACTGAACATCATCAGGCTCGTCAGATTCAATCTGAATGAACCCACCTTGTCGATAACGGATTAAGGCCTGCGAGGTTGAGTCAACTAAGTCATCATGGTCGCCGTTGGGGAAGGAGGCAAGTTCTTCCATCAACTCATCTGCCCACCGATTTGTAGGACACCAGACAACGCCAGACGCAAACAGGTCAGAAATCGCGTTTACA
>CAZVFG010000180.1:0-1765 GCA_964626125.1 uncultured Methanoregula sp. | reverse complement strand
TTGATTTCGAGACCTACTACGGCAAGGACTTGGGCTTCAAAACCCATACTACCGAGGAATATGTACGCCATGAGGACTTTGAAGTTATTGGCGTAGCTGTTGCTGTTGATGATGAAGAAGCAACTTGGTTCTCAGGCCCGGCCAGTGAGATAAAGACATTCCTAAACAAGTTTGACTGGAGCAATTCATTCGCTCTGGCCCACAACACCCAATTCGATGGGGCAATCCTTAACTGGATATTCAAGATACAACCCAAGGGCTACCTAGATACGCTATGCATGGCTCGAGCACTGCATGGAGTTGAGGCGGGTGGTAGTTTAAAAGCATTAGCAGAACGATACAAGATTGGTGTCAAGGGTACTGAGGTTGATGATGCTTATGGCAAACGCAGAAAAGACTTTACCCCTGAAGCACTTGAGCAGTATGGAAGCTACTGCCGTAACGATGTGGGTCTGTGCAAGACACTATTTAATATCTTCATGGAGAAGTTCCCCGTGAAAGAGTTAAAGGTTATTGATACTACTCTGCGTATGTTCGTTGAACCATCGCTCAGGCTTAACCTACCAATGCTTGAGTCACACCTTGAGACAGTCAAAGAACGCAAAGCCAAACTACTTGCAGTAGCGCAAGCTGATAAAGATTCTTTGATGAGCAACGACAAGTTTGCTGAGTTGTTGAAGTTGTTGGGGGTCGAACCGCCTACTAAGATTAGCGCACGCACAGGCAAACAGGCTTGGGCATTTGCCAAGACTGATGAGGAGTTCAAGGCATTGTTAGAACATACAGACATGAGGGTGCAAGCACTGGTAAGCGCACGACTAGGAAATAAGACAACCCTAGAAGAAACACGTACACAAAGATTTATTGACATTGCACTGCGTGGGTCACTCCCAGTACCGATTAAATACTATGCCGCCCACACAGGCAGATGGGGTGGGGATGACAAGATCAACTTGCAGAACCTACCTAGTCGTGGACAGAACGCAAACAAGTTGAAGTTGTCGATTGAAGCACCCGAAGGCTATGTGATTATTGACTCAGACTCATCACAGATTGAGGCGAGAACAGTTGCGTGGTTGGCAGGGCAAACCGATTTGGTTGAATCATTTGATAGGGGCGAAGATGTTTACAAGATCATGGCGTCAGCTATTTACGGCAAGGATGAATCAGAGATTACGAAGGAAGAAAGATTTGTCGGTAAGACTACGATTCTCGGAGCAGGGTATGGCATGGGTGGTGCGAAGTTCCAAACTCAACTCAAAACATTTGGTGTTGAGATGCAAGCGGACGAGTGTGCGAGGATTATTTCGGTCTACCGCAGTCGCTATTCAAAAGTCCCTGCACTATGGAGACAAGCCCAAGGGTGCGTTGAAGCCCTCGTTAACAACCAAGGAGCAACTTTTGGAGAAGTTGATGCGGTCGTATTCGATGCCTCCCAAGGTGGATTCCTCCTCCCAAGCGGACTATGGCAAAAGTACGAAGGCTTGACCAAAGTATTTGACCCTGAAGGTAAGGCTCAATACCAATACAAAACCCGCAAGGGTGTCGTTAAGATTTATGGTGGCAAGGTCGTTGAGAACATCTGTCAAGCTGTTGCTCGATGTGTTATTGCTGAACAGATGTTGAAGATAGCCAAGCGATACAAGGTCGTGCTGACTGTGCATGATGCTGTCGCTTGTATTGCCAAAGAAGATGAAGCAAAGGAGGCTCAAGATTATGTCGAACAATGCATGCGATGGAGACCCACTTGGTGTCAGACACTACC
>CAZVFG010000179.1:0-1787 GCA_964626125.1 uncultured Methanoregula sp. | reverse complement strand
TAAAGGCCCACACGCCCTTTGTACCCCGTGTTGCCGCACAGGGGGCATCCCTTTCCCTTGAACACAGGGAAGTCTTTTGCCTCGTCCGGAGCAACACCGACGTCGATCAACACCTGGGGATGAACCCGGATCGGCTCCTTGCACCCGGAACAGATCTTTCGGACCAGACGTTGGGCCACAATCAGGATCACTGCCGAGGAAATGAGGAAGGGCTCAATCCCCATGTCGATCAAGCGGGTCACCGTCCCCGGAGCATCATTGGTGTGAACAGTGCTCAGAACGAGGTGTCCTGTCAGTGCCGCCTGGATGGCGATCTGCGCTGTTTCGAAGTCACGAATCTCACCGACCATGATAATGTCGGGGTCCTGCCGTAGAAAGGAGCGAAGGCTTGAGGCAAACGTGAGTCCGATCTCTTCGTGCATCTGCACCTGGTTGATCCCCATGAAGTTGTACTCAATGGGATCCTCGGCCGTCATGATGTTTTCGGATTCTTTGTTGAGCTCCGACAGGGCGGAGTAGAGGGTCGTCGTCTTGCCGCTCCCGGTCGGACCGGTGACCAGGATCATTCCGACGGGTTTGTGGATCGCTGTCTGGAGGTCTACCAGGGACGACTCCTCAAACCCCAGCCGGGTCATATCGAGCTGCAATGCCGATTTGTCGAGGAGCCTGAGGACGACTTTTTCTCCAAACAGGGTGGGGAGCGTGGAAACACGAAAATCCATCTCACGGCCCTTAGCAAGTCTCAATTTGATCCTTCCGTCCTGAGGCAGGCGCCGCTCCGCGATGTTCAACTTGGACATGATCTTGATACGGGAGGTTACTGCAGCCTGGAGCCTGCGGGGAGGGGATTCCACTTCATGGAGAATCCCGTCAATCCGGTATCTCACCCGGAAGGTCTTTTCGTAAGGCTCGACGTGGATATCCGAGGCGTTCTTCTTGATCGCATCGGTGAGGATCAGGTTGCACAACTTCACCACCGGCGCGTCTTCCGTCGCCTTTTCCAGGTCGCTGAGGTTGATGTCTTCCTCTTCCTCGCCCATTGAAATGTCCAAGTCCTCGATGTTGCCCAAGGCCTGTTCCAAGGCCGCCGTGGACTGGCCATAATAGCGCTCGATCGCCTCCTGGATCGCGTTTTCCGGGGCGACCACCACCTCGATGTTATAACCGGTCAGGAACTTGATGTCATCAATGGCAAAGATATTGGAGGGATCCGCCATGGCCGCGATCAAGGTGGACCCGGCCCGGTTAATCGCAATCACCTGGTGCTTTTTGGCCACCTCTTCCGGGATCAGGCGGACCACGTCATCCTCAATCGCGAATTCCGAGAGATTGATCGAGGGAACTCCGTATTGTTTGCTGAGAAATTCGGTGAGTTCCTCTTCTTTGATGAACCCCATTCGGGTGAGGTTGGCCCCCAGCCGCCCCCCGTGCTTCTTTTGCTCTTCCAGGGCCTGTTGCAATTGAGCCGGCGTGATTAAGTTATCTCGAATTAAAAGTTCGCCAAGTTTTCCGGCCATCCACGGTCTCCTTGCCCGAGCTTCAGTAGAATCCGATGAAATACCAGCTTAAGTTTCAACCCGTTTTATTCTCGCACTTCTTCCCGATGCTGTCAAGTCGCCTTTTTTTAACCCGAGTCAAAGCCCATCCCCGGCTCCGGAAGGATTCCCCCCCTCGCCCGTCTTCCTGTTCTTTTTGATGGTCCTCCGCAGCCGAGAGGATCATTTTTTTTCATTGGAAAGGCAAAATTTTCCGGCCCCAGCCGCGGCCCTTGGTCCAGCCCGGGCTTT
>CAZVFG010000178.1:0-1825 GCA_964626125.1 uncultured Methanoregula sp. | reverse complement strand
AGCGAGACCGGCGGGCTTTCGGTACCGCAGGCAGTTACCCCGGTATTCGGGTTGGGCTGGTGCCCGGTCATCGCGGTAATCCGGTTGTCGAGGATCACCACCGTGATGTCCGCCCCGTTGTACACCGCGTTCATCAGCCCCTGGATGCCGGTATGCAGGAACGTGGAGTCCCCGATCGTGCAGATGACATCACGGGGTTCACCGGAATGTGCGATCCCGCTCGCGACGGTGATCGATGCTCCCATGCAGATGGTGGTATCGACAACCCCAAGCTGGAGCCCCAGCGTGTAGCAGCCGATATCGCTGGGGTAGATTGCGTCCTTGAAGACCCGTTTGATTGCGTAGAACGCGGCGCGGTGCAGGCAGCCGGCGCAGAGGATCGGCGGCCGCAGGGGTAAATTCTGCACCGGGCTCACCGCAGGATACGGGTTTTTGGCAAGCACACCGGCGTTCACCATGATCTGGGCAACGGCAGGCAGGGACAGTTCACCTTCGTAGGGCACGTACCCGTTCTTCTTGCCAAGGACCTTTACCATGCCGGCGACCTGCAGGACCTGTTCCTCGATTTCAGGGGCGAGTTCTTCAATGACAAGCACAGAGTCATGCTTCCGCACAAAATCAGAAAGCGATGATTCATCGATCGGGTAGGCACCAATCTTCATGAACGAGATGCCGCCAGGGATGAGTTCCCGGACATAGGTTGCTGCAATCCCGCCTGTGATCACCGCGGTCCTGCCCTTTATCGAACAGGTATTATACCCAAGTTCAACCAGCCGTTTCTTTATTGCAGGCTGTTTTTCGTTCAGTTTTTTATGGAGGATCCTGGTATGGGCGGGAATGATCACATACTGCCTCGGATCCTTTTTGAACGCTCCTTTGCGTGTGGACACGACAGTCTCATTCAGGCTGACATCCCCCTTGGAATGGCAGATGCGCGTGGTAGGGCGGAATATCACGGGAAGCCCGAACTCCTCGGACAGGGCAAATGCGTCGATCAGCATATCGTGTGCTTCCTGGATCGTGGAGGGGTCAAGGCACGGCACGCGTGCAAAGTGTGCATAGCACCGGCTGTCCTGCTCGTTCTGGGAACTGTGGGCAAACGGGTCGTCCGCGCTCATGATGACAAGCCCCCCGGTCACGCCGGTATAGGCACTGGTCATCAGCGGGTCGGCAGCCACATTCAGCCCGACATGTTTCATGGTGCAGAGCGCACGCAGCCCGCACCACGCGGCGGCAAGCGCATTTTCCAGCGCCACTTTCTCGTTCACCGACCACTCGATATAATACCCGCGGTCGGGGCGTGAGCGGAGCACATCGATCACTTCCGATGAGGGAGTACCGGGATACCCGCTCACAAAATCTACGGGACCCTCGAGGCACGCAAGGGCGATCGCTTCATTGCCGAGGAGATACTGTCGTTCCATAATCCCAGATCCTGCACTGTACCATAGTTTGAGGCACGCATGACTATTTATTTAACGAGCTCATGATTCGAGATTCACAACTTATAAAAACTCTGATGGGATACTTATTAGGGTAAATTTCGGGAATTTTTGGGCCCGTAGCATAGCTCGGTGGTGCGCCCGGCTGATAACCGGGAGGTCATGCGTTCGAATCGCATCGGGCCCATTCTGTTATCGTTTTAGTGGCTCTGTAGAGATCCGTGATCTCACATCATTAGCAGAGATCCATGATGGATCGGTTTTCGACGGATATCACAAGGGGGGCTGCCGCAGTGGCGGGGATTAACTCGAAGATGTCCCGAAGGACATCTTCTCCAGTTTGCCCTTCCCTGCGGGAACGACAAACATCCCCAAGAACGTTA
>CAZVFG010000177.1:0-1829 GCA_964626125.1 uncultured Methanoregula sp. | reverse complement strand
AGCAGACATTCCGCCTAAGACTGTTACCGTTACTAACGGTATTATAACAAACATCGTTTAGGAATAAGACAATGGCAGTAACCGTAAAAGCATTGATTCCAGCCAAGCAAGCTGAGAACGTTCAAACAACGCAATACACCGCGACAAACTGTCGTGCTATTATTGATAAGTTTACGGCTACGAATACTACTGCTGGAAACGTGACTATCAGTGTGAATATTGTAGTAAGTGGTGGCTCTGCATCCGACAGCAACCTGATTGTTGACACACGCTCTATTGCGCCTGATGAAACCTACACATTCCCTGAGTTGGTAGGCCAAGTCCTTGACGCTGGCAGTTTCATTTCAACAATCGCCAGCGCAGCAACTTCGCTTACAATCCGCGCATCTGGTCGGGAGATAGTATAATGAAAAAGCCCATGATGATTATTGAAGGCTTCGCTGGTCTACGTGAGAGCGAACCATTCATCACCACCGCTGAGAACAAGAAGAACACCAAGGTCGTGATCGACGATTGGATGCTTGGCCCTGAGAACCCCAGCAACGAGAAGGGCGCTAATCCTGAATACTGGGTAGCACTAGGTGTGGCTATGCAAGTCGATGAAGCAGAGGCTCGTCGTCGTCGCTGCTCGAACTGCGAGTATTACGACAACAGCACAATGACCCAAGCAAAGATGGAAAAGATTCCATTTAACGAGTGGGATGTTGACGCTGGATTCCGTGGCTATTGCCATAAGTTCGAGTTCATCTGTCACGATCTTCGCTCTTGTCAAGCACAAGAAGAACGAGAGTTTGAATTTGAAGATTGATTGTGATAAGGCTGATACACCGAGCGTTTACGAGCAGCCGGTGGCTCAGTAGCAGAAAGCCTACTATGCTTAAAAGCGGAACGCCTGAATACTGGTTACGTCGGAACTTTGTGGAAGTCTTGGACTTGCCCGAAGACGCTGTGGAATGGCTTATTGCTTTATGGCAAGTTGTCCAGCTTTTCGATGACATTGTTGATGGCGACAAGATAGATCGTGACGAAGCTGACATGGCAATCTGGAACGCATTGGTCGGCTTGCCAGCTAATACGTTCTATCAAACGCACATGGTTGTATTGCTTCCGCTTGTTAGCACTGCGATTCTAAAGTGGAAGGCATCTGATACGGCTGAACTGGCTGGCGATGCTTGCGCTACTAGCTTTGTCTGGCGTGCTGGATATTATGATATTGTTCTGGCAACTGTGCAACTTGTTCACGGCACCCAGGCTGCTATGGAAATAGGTCATGTTGTGTTAAAGCTTTATGGCGAAAGCCTTGATGAGTATATGAAGGAAATGTCTAATGCCTGATCCAGTAACTGGTATTGCTGCCGCTACCAGCATCGGCGGCTCGCTAATAAAGGGAAGCGCGGCTAAGAAAGCTTCTAACATTGAGGCTGCATCGCTCCAAGCTGGCGTCGATGAGACCCGTGCCGCACGCGAAGAACTGCGGACGTTGCTGCAACCATACACTGAGGCTGGTGGCCCTGCCCTGCAAGCGCAGATGGCGGCTCTAGGTCTTGCTGGCCCAGAAGCGCAACAAGCTTATGTATCAGGACAAGAGCAAAGCCCACTCTTTCAAGCACTCACACAGCAGGGTGAAGAAGCCATATTGCAGCAAGCATCTGCAACTGGCGGACTTCGTGGCGGCAACGTTCAAGGCGCATTAGCTCAGTTCCGTCCACAATTGCTGAATCAGTTCCTTGAGCAGCAATATGGTCGCTTAGGCGGAATGACCGCGCTTGGTCAACAATCGGCTGCTGGCGTTGGAACGGCTGGTATGCAATCGGCTGGCGCTATTGCTG
>CAZVFG010000176.1:0-1844 GCA_964626125.1 uncultured Methanoregula sp. | reverse complement strand
AACCGGAATTTCGCCGGCGGGATCATCCTGAAAGGGCCGCAGGAGGTTCTGGTGAAGGGTCTCGGACGCATCGACACCCTGGAGCACATACTCAACACCGTAATCACCTCGCGGAACAACATTCCCATCTGCGTCAAGCACGTGGCGGACGTCCGGGTGGGCGCGAAGTTCCGGCGAGAGGACGGCGGCCACAACGGTCAGGAGGCGGTCTATGTCACCGTCGAAAAGCAGTACGGAGGCGACACCCTCAGCGCCATCGCCAACCTGAAAGCGGGCATCGCGCGGATTCAGCGTGACCTGCCGGGACACATCCGCATCAAGCCGTTCTATGACCAGTCCATCCTGATCCTCAAATCCCTCGCTCATGTGCAGGTATCCATCGCCCAGGGCGCCGTTCTCATCATCCTGGTGATGACCTTCTTCATGTGGAACCTGCGCAGTTCCCTGATCGCGTCCCTGACGATCCCCTTCTCGATCCTCATCGCGGTGGCCCTCATGCACCTGTTCGGGGTGAAGCTCACGGTGATGTCGATTGGCGGCCTGGCCATCGGGATCGGCAAGGTGGCCAACGGCTCCATCATCATGGTGGAGAACATCTACCGGCTGCTTCAGGAGAAACAGAGTCAGGGCGGCACGATCGAGTTGGTCGCCGAAGCCGCCAAGGAAGTCGGGAACTACCTTTTTTCTGCGAACCTGCTGATCATTTTGGTATTCCTGCCGCTGCTCACGCTGCAAGGGCTGGAGGGAGCCATGTTCCAGCCCACGGCCTTCGCCGTCGCCGCGGCGCTGTTTGGCTCGCTGGTGTTAAACCTCACGCTCCAGCCCGTTCTGGCCTCCGTGTTCCTGACCGGGAGAAAGGGGAAGGGCCGGGAGAGCCCGGTCAACCGCCTGATTCTGAGGGCGTACCGCTTCCTGTTGCTGGGATCCTTCCGATTCCGGGTCGTGTTCATCGCACTGTTTCTGTCGCTGATCGCCGTCGCAGCTTACGCGTACACGCTGCTGGGCAAGGAGTTTGCCCCGCCCCTCGACGAGGGGGCCATCATGGCATCGACCGTAATGCTGCCGGAGACGTCACTGGAAGAATCCGTTCGAATGTCGCACCGCATCGAGAAGATCTTTCTCTCCTTTCCAGAGGTGGTCTCAGTATCCCGCACCACCGGCACCGCCGAGGCTTCCGAGCACCTGCATCCGGTCAACCACAGCCACTACAACATCGAACTGCTGCCGATCGAGAAACGGTCCCGGGACTACCAGGCCCTGACCCAGGCCATGCGGCAGGAATTGGAGAAGCTGCCCGGCGTGGCTTACATTTTCGAGCAGCCCATCGCCAACAAGCTGGCGGAGATGCTCACCGGCACCGAAGGCCAGCTTTCGGTGAAATTGTTCGGACCCGACCTGGCGGTTCTCAACCAGACCATCGAAGAGATCAGAAACGCGCTGGCGCCCCTGGAGGGCGCCGCCGATTTGCACATCGAGCAGACCACGGGCATCCCGCAGTTGATCATCCGCCTCGACCGGGAACGCCTGGCCCGTTACGGCATTCCCGTGGCAGAGGCGGCAGACATGGTAGAGACCGCGCTGAACGGCATCGAGGTCACCGATGTCTACGAACCGGACCGTGTCACCGCGCTGCTGATCCGCCTGGGAGAGCAATACAGAAACAGCGAGGAAGCCATCCGCAATCTGCTCATCGATGCTCCCGGCGGCCAGCGGATTCCTCTCTCCGAGCTCGCCAGCATAGAACGGAGCTCGGGACCTCAGACCATCTTCCGCGAAAACCTCATGAGACGGAAGATCATCCTGTGCAACGTCGTCGGACGGGATATCGGAGGATTCGTGGAAGA
>CAZVFG010000175.1:0-1848 GCA_964626125.1 uncultured Methanoregula sp. | reverse complement strand
TTGCTATGTATCTCCCACTGTTCTTCATCCTCTCGCTCGGGTTCGGGCTCCTCATGACGCTCCCGATCGGCGGGGCCGACATGCCCGTTGTGATCTCGATGTACAACGCTTTCACCGGCCTCGCTGTCGCGCTTGACGGTTTCTCGTTTGCGCCCCCCAACTATGCGATGGTCGTCGCGGGTATCATTGTCGGCGCCGCGGGTTCGCTGCTCACGCTCAATATGGCTCGGGCGATGAACCGCTCCATCTGGAACGTCTTCTTCGGAGCGTTTGGTGCTACGGAGGAGAAAGGGATGCAAATCCAGGGCAGCATGAAGTCGATCGAGGCTGACGACGTCGCGGTCATGCTTGCCTACGCAAATAAGGTGATTATCGCTCCCGGTTACGGCATGGCGGTCGCCCAGGCCCAGCAGAAGGTCAAGGAGCTGACCGATCTGCTTGAGAGCAAGAACGTTCAGGTAAAGTTCGCTATCCACCCGGTCGCCGGGCGGATGCCTGGGCACATGAATGTCCTGCTCGCCGAGGCAGGGGTCGCTTACGACCACCTCTTCGACCGGGATGAGGTGAACCCGGAGTTCCCAAGCACCGACATTGTCCTCGTCATCGGGGCCAACGATGTCGTCAACCCGGCAGCGCACCGGCAGGGCAGCCCGCTCTTCGGCATGCCAATTCTTGATGTCGAACAGGCGAAAAACGTCATTGTCCTTAAGCGCGGCCAGGGGAAGGGCTTCGCCGGGATCGAGAACGATCTGTTCTACCGGGACAACACGCGGATGCTCTATGGCGACGCGCAGGAATCCGTCGGGAAGCTCGTGCAAGCCCTCAAGAAGCTCTAGCGCCCCTGAGGATCTGGCAGGCCGATGTTACGGTTCTGCCGGTCTCTCATCATACCTCTTTTTTTAGTGAATTAAACCACGTGACTGAGACGATCCCGCCGGCCACGTCAGGGTGAAGGTCAGGCAAGGACCATATCTCCTCTTTATCAGAGAATTTCCGGAACTAAAAAGGGAGAAGAGAGGCAACGTGATTGCCGATACACAGTTCCGTACTTCCCTGCGAAAAGGGTATGCCGGCGGAAATGTCACAATAGGAAGAGCAATCGAGATCCTTGGCATGGGTGCGGCAAAACAAGCGGCGTATGCTATTGACAGGATGTTCCGCGAAGAGTAGGAACGCGAACGGAGAAAAACGTCTTTTATTTTGATGAGAAATCAGCTCTGGAGAAATGTTCTTGGTATGATATGAAATACGAAGCACTGATATGCTGAAGGAGTTGGATAGTGCCTGTCCCCCTATACTCGCCTGCGCAGAGCGATGAAGATGTATTACCAGATCGGGGTCTATCGCATTTTTAGGGAGCCACAGCGGCGGGGGTGAAACCCCGGTGAGCATTTAATCTGTAACTGAGCATCTCCCATGAAAATCATACTATTCAGTTTTGATGCAGGAATTGTTAGCACTCTATTCCTCCGGTTTGATGAATGCCGCCACCCCCTACGGGGCGCCCCAACAGCGGATTGGCGATTAAAAAAGACTACCCTGACTGCTGTGACTCGGAGAGGTCTTGACGCGGGGGTGCTTCATATATAGCACAATTTTCAAGGTTCGGGTGTGAGCGTAGAGGCTCTTGCCCATTTCAACAGACCCTAAAATAAAAAAGTTTCCGAAATGCAGAGATTATATTTCCGGTATATGTGGTAGTGAGTTGTAGTATTTCCCTCATCATCTACCCGGACTGAACTCGCTCCAGCACAAGTTCTTTCCCAAATATTTTTTCAAACGCCTTTTTCTCTGCTTCAACACCCCATATTTCCAGCTGGCAGTCCCCGCGGGCAACAACTTCGAGAT
>CAZVFG010000174.1:0-1851 GCA_964626125.1 uncultured Methanoregula sp. | reverse complement strand
TTCAACGCCTCTTCGTTTAGTCTCTGTTGGTACAGAGCGAAGATATAACGAGAAGCTGAAACACCAGCAGTTGATGGAGTCTTGCTATCGGCATTATCAGCCTCAGCAGATGTAAGATTAATACGACCTGCATCTAAGAATGATAGTAATTTATAGGAAGCACCAAGAGTTACTACATCCTGACAAGATTGTGGTAATCCAGTAACATCAGCAAAGTCATCAGTATTAGCATCTAATGTGTTAGCTGTGGTTGTGTAGTAAACTTGAACTGTTCTACCAGGTTGTACATTGTCATAAATATTTAAAGTAGCATTAGTATTAAAGGTTGCACTATTAGCAAAGTTATCTAAACGCCATCTTCTTAGTGGTAACCACTCTTGGCTTGATCCAGTAGTCTGCCAAGATATGTATAGAACATCCTCAACATCATCTGGTAGGGCATAGGTTGTTACTGAAGCATTAAAGGTAAAGGTGTATGAAGAGATAGCCCAAAGACTAGGATACAAAGAGTTAATAGTATCGTTGATAGCCCTCTTAATTGTAACTCTTGGAAATGTTGGAGCTAAAGTAACTTGAGAATTTACTGTATGTGGTGCAGGGGATGTTCCCTGATAGCCTCTACCAAATCCTGGTATTACGTTAAGTACGCTAGTTGCTTTATCAAAAGAATCAATAAAGATAAGTTCATCATCAATTTCAATAATACCTTTAGCAAGGTTTGAGGCAGAGCCGATAGTGATAGCAGTACTGGTAGTGGTTAGACCAGCAGGGTTAGCTACATTACTAATACGATCTTGTCGCAAGGTGTAGCCTTGCAGGTTAGACTTTATCTCATCTACCATATCGTTAAGAGTGCTCATTCATCTTCTCTCTGTAGTGTTTTAAATTAGTTTGTAATCTTTCATCATCTGGACTGAAAGCTAATGCTTTCTCACCGTGCTCTATTGCAGTCTTCCACTCACCTAATTGCCAGGCTGCTATTGCTACTAGGTCATCTGCCATATGTCCCCAAGCCCAACCTTCAGCCATAAAATCTGTTTGCTTCTCAGTTATACCTAATGCTCTTGTTGCAGTTCTAAAACACTCAGGCCACTGCATCTGTTGATAGTAATGATTAGCTAGTGCTAATACTGATTCTCTACTAGTACATTCTTCTATTGACTTCTCTAAATGTTTCTCTGCATTATCAGGATCACACTTAGCCATCATTCGTAGGGCGTAAGATCTCTCTGCTTTGAATGTGGATTCCTCTAAGTATCTTTTAAAAGTTTGTAGTGCATCGTAATATCTTTGTTTGTAGTAATACTCTCTACCTAAGTAGTAAAGACTACGAGAACATTTTGGATCTTCATCTACTGCCATCTCAAGCATATCTAGATATTGTTCTCTAGACTTTTCTTTATCTTGGAAGTGATGTATTGTTAAATCTACTCTTGCTCTAACTTCAGGAATCTTATAAGGAGATACTGCCTCGTGTATTGGAAACTTCCATCTATATCCTCTACGGGCGTGGATCTTAATACCATCAAAGTTTAAATCTGGTTTACCATTTTCATCCCAACCATATACATAATTATATATTGGTCTAGTAACACCAGCCTCTAGAGCTTTAGGTAAATCTTTCTTCCAACCTTTTACTAGAACCTCATCCATATCTAGTGCTATGCAGTAATCAATATATGCTGGTATTGCAGCAAGGGATGCGTTACGAGCATCATCAAAGCGCCAAGGATCTATCTTAATCTTTATAACATTAATACCTAAAGACTCAGCAATCTCTACTGTCTTATCTGTTGAACCAGTATCTGCTATTAGTAAGTAGTCTGCATCTTTAGCTGACTCATACCATCT
>CAZVFG010000173.1:0-1875 GCA_964626125.1 uncultured Methanoregula sp. | reverse complement strand
CAGGCGGAGGTTATAAGTAATGGCCCTTGCTAAGTCTCAACAATCACTTAAGAAGTGGTCAGCCGAAAAATGGAAAACATCTGATGGTAAACCATCTAAAGGTAAGAAGAGATATTTGCCTGAGGCAGCGTGGGCTGCTTTAAGTCCTGCTGAGAAGGCTGCAACCAATAAGGCTAAGGCCAAAGGTAATGCCAAAGGCAAACAATTTGTTAGACAACCTAAGTCAATAGCCAAAAAAACATCTAAGTATAGATAGGTAAAATTAAATGACAACAACTCTTTCGGATATGATTAATGAAGTATCTATGAATCTTTCTGGATACACATTAACTCAAGACCGTTCTACCTATATCAAGTCAGCAGTTCCTGCCACAGCATCATCTAGTGCTTCCCCTATAGTTCTTAGCCTTGGCTCAACAGACAACGTAGGTAAAGGTATTGTTGAGATTGATGAAGAGTTATTCTGGATAGATACTTATGACCGAGTTGGTAATACTGCAACTGTTGCTCCCTATGGTCGAGCATATTTGGGTACTACATTGGCTGCTCATACTGCAGATACTAAGGTAACTATCTCCCCAACCTTCCCTAAGTTTTCAATTAAACGAGCCATTAACGATACTATCAAAGGCTTAAGCGGTACATTGTTTGCTGCTGATACAACTACTATTACATACAGTTCTGCTGTTTCTACATATAGACTACCTGCTACTGGTACCTCATTAGGTATCCGTAATGTACTAAGTGTTGCTTATGAATCAATTGGCCCAAGCAAAGAGTGGATTCCTATTCGTTCTTGGCGCTTTGATTCTAATGCTAATGCAACCGCATTTACTAGCGAACAAACTATATCTATCTACGATATGATTACTTCAGGCAGAACCATTCAAATTGTTTATTCTAAAGACCCAACACCTTTTGCTACCAATGCAGATGTATTCTCAACACAAACTGGACTACCAGATTCCTGTAGGGACTTAGTTGTCCTTGGTTCTACCTATCGTTTGTTATCTAACCTTGACCCAGCCCGTGCTGCAATGGTTAGCGCACAAGCAGATGAAACAGATAGCAAACGTCCATACGGTTCATCTCAATCCCTAACAAGACAAATTTATGCTTTGTATACTCAACGATTAGCCGAAGAGGTTAAGAGTCAACAAAACAAACATCCTATCCGTGTCCACTACTCCCTCTAAATAGGAACCTAAATGACAACTAGAAAATACTCATCCCGAGCACAACAGACCACACTATCTAGCGGTATCACATCTGGTGATGCAACTATGACAGTAGGTTCTGGCGCAAACCTTATGGGTGGTAAGACACCCTCAGCGACTGAAACATACACAGTTGTTATTGACCCAGATACAGCCCTTGAAGAAATTGTAGATATAAGTAACTACTCATCTGGTAATACTCTTGCTATCACTAGAGCCAGAGATGGTTCTACTGCTGTAGCCCACTCTGCTGGTGCAGTAGTACGACATATGGTTATTGGTCGTGACTTACAAGAGGCTAATGACCACATTGAAGCAACCACAGGACACGGTGCAACTGGTGCCGTAGTTGGTACAACTAACACTCAAACATTAACTAACAAGACTTTAACTAGCCCAATCTTAACTACCCCAGCACTTGGTACTCCTGCCTCTGGTGTACTTACAAATGCAACTGGATTACCTTTAACCACAGGTGTAACTGGAACTCTTCCAGTAGCCAATGGTGGTACTGGAGTAACTACTTCAACTGGTTCTGGTGCAAACGTATTAGGAACTAGCCCAACTATTGCAAGCCCTACCATTACTGGTACTGGTGCTATTGCAGGTACTTTTACAGGTAACCTTACAGGTGATGTAACTGGTAACGTATCTGGTA
>CAZVFG010000172.1:0-1876 GCA_964626125.1 uncultured Methanoregula sp. | reverse complement strand
AACTACAACGCATCGCCAACCATCAACAACTGCGCCTTTGGTTCCAATATTGCAGGCGGCAGTGGCGGCGGCATCTCGAACGGCGGATCATCGCCGTACGTTGCAAACTGCACCTTCACCGCGAACCAGGCCGGTGCATATGGAGGAGGCGGAATCTACGGAGACTCAGGTTCTTCACCCATAGTCGTCAACTGCATCTTCGACAGCAATACGGCCAGCGGCGCGCCATATGCTTGGGGTGGTGGAGTGTACATGGCAGCTATGCCTGATAGTAATTTTGTAATAACCAACTGCGCCTTCTGGAACAACTCGGCTGATGACGGTGGCGGCATAGGCGCAACCAACAGCTCGACAATAACCAACTGCATCCTATGGCAGAACACCCCGGACCAGATTAGCCCTACTGACCTCTCAACCGTATCCTATTCCGATATCGAAGGCGGATACACAGGCGCCGGAAATAATATCAACTCGGATCCTTTATTTGCAGACGCGCCGAACGGCGACTTCCACCTCACTCCCAGCTCTCCCTGCATCGATACAGGCAATAACAGCGCCCCGTCCATTCCTGCCACAGACTTCGAGGGGGATGCACGTATAGTGAACGGCACGGTAGACATGGGAGCAGATGAGTCAACTGCCACTGTAAACATTCCTGTCTGCAGCTATTCTGACGATCAAATTAGCCCCCAGATCACTTCCGACGGAGCGGGGGGAGCCATCATCACCTGGCAGGATTACGGCAGCGGCAGCGACTGGGATATCTACGCCCAGAGGGCGAACGACAGCGGCGCTCCGCAGTGGGACGATAACGGATCAGTCATCTGCATCGCTTCGCTCGATCAAATTAACCCCCAGATCACCTCAGACGGAGCGGGGGGAGCCATCATCACCTGGCAGGACTATCGCAGCGACAGCGACTATGATATCTATGCCCAGAGGGTGAACGACAGCGGCGCTGTACAGTGGGACGCCGATGGCGTGGTCATCTGCAACGCTTCGAACCGTCAAGAATACCCCCAGATCGTCTCCGACGGAGCGGGGGGGGCCATTATCACTTGGAGGGATTACCGTGGCGGCGGCAGCGCTGATATCTATGCACAGAGGGTGAATGACAGCGGTGTGCAGTGGGACGCCGATGGCGTGGTCATCTGCAACGCTTCGCGTACTCAACAAGATCCCCATATTATCTCCGACGGAGCGGGGGGTGCCATCATCACCTGGCAGGACCTACGCAATAATAACCAGGACATCTATACCCAGAGGGTGAACGATAGCGGCGGTGTGCAGTGGGCCGCCAACGGCGTGGCCATCTGCACCGATTCGGCCGAGCAAAGATTCCCCAAGATAACCTCCGATGGAGCGGGGGGTGCCATCATCGCCTGGGAGGACTGGCGCAACAGCGAGTTTGATATCTATGCCCAGAGGGTGAACGACAGCGGCATGCAGTGGGACACCAATGGCGTGGTCATCTGCAACGCTTCAAACAATCAAGAACAACCCCAGCTCATCTCCGATAACGCAAACGGTGCCATCATCACCTGGGTGGACGACCGCGACAGCTATGAGGTATATGATATCTATATCCAGAGATTGAACGCCAGCGGCGCTCCGCAGTTGACTGACAACGGATCAGTTATCTGCAACGCTTCGGACACTCAATTAAATCCCCAGCTCACCTCCGATGGCGCATGTGGCGCATTCATCACCTGGCAGGACTACCGCAGCGGCAGCGACTGGGACATCTATGCAGATAGAGCCGCGTTGGAATGTCCTTCGCCAACGCCATCGCCAACAGTTACGCCAACGCCGACGATAAATGTCACCGAGTTCCCTGTTTGCACTAACACCCCAGCCTGCCAACAGGCTCCCGATA
>CAZVFG010000171.1:0-1900 GCA_964626125.1 uncultured Methanoregula sp. | reverse complement strand
ACGAGTTAGCAACGTCAGCGTCGATGCTGGCAGCAAGCTGCGAGATACGTGGCTTGAGAACGCGGTCTGCGAAATCGTCAAGCTGCATCGTCAATTCAGCAGTCGTGAAGTTGACGCCGATGTGCTTCTGGGTGGAAACAGCAAGAGTTGTGAACTGCTCGTTGTCATCCTGTACCTGAAGGGCTGCGCCGTCAGTTACAAGCGCACGGTCTGGAAGACGGATACGCAGGGTTGAGCCAATTTTAGCACCTTCGACAGCAAAGCTATCGTCGTACTGGCGGTTTACGTTACGTGTCAGCACAAGGTTATTCTCTAGAATTTCTAGAGCCTTCCGCGTGATCATATCAATTGTTAAAATCGAGTTAGACATGGTAATAATCCCAAATTATCTGTTGCGTTGTGCCTCGTACTTCTTGATCTGCCGCATACGTTCTGCTTCGATCCATTCCGACGTAGTCATTGACTTAGTCGAACGAGGATCAGTTGTGTCAAACTGGTTTGACCCAGTAGAACGTGCTGTGACAGGCGCAATCGGAGCCGGGGCGTTTGAAGTTCTTTTAACCGGCGGATTTGAGGACAATGAAGCCTCAAGTTTTCCAATTTCTTTTGCCTGCAAAATTGGCGCTAGACGGGCAATACGATCAGCTTCTTTCGGATTAGAGCCGAGATAATATAGAACGTCTGGGCCTGCGTCTGACGCTTGGATGCTTTGCGCCATGAAATCTGTAATCGGAAGGTTGGGGTTGTATGCGACTTGTTCAAAGTCATCATACCTGTCCCGCGCCGCCTCTTCCAAATCATGGTAGGCATCCTGCATTTCAGCTTGCTGACGGGCAGTATCTCGCCGTGCCAGCAATTCTTCAGCTTTACGTTCGGCCAAAACCTCTGCGTAATCTTCATAAGTCTCAAATTGATCAGGGGTAATATCATAGCCTGCTTGTTGGCGGGCCTGTACTTCCTCTGCTCTTTGAGCCTGTTCGCGCTCCCATTTGCGCTGTTCTCTTGCGAGGCGCTTGCCAACAATTGCGTCAAGTTCTTCTTGTGTGAAGGACTTATTTGCTTCCTGTTCAGCAGGCGTTTCCGGCGTCGTGTTTTCTACAGGCTCGATTGCTGCCGTGGCTTCGAGTTCTGGCGCGGAGGCATCCGCTACGTTGGGGACTGTTTCGTCCATGTTTAACTCCTATGGAGTTCCTGATGTGCCGCACCAGTACGGTTTTTTGAGTAAGGTTTACTCGTAAAAAATTGTTGCCTTGGGTGTTGTGCCGCCAAGAACGACATACAAACCCTTGCTAAAACCTATGCCGCCATCGTCGCCGGTAAACGTATAGCTACCGGGAGTAGCGCCAGTAAAAGTGTTTAAGATAACTGGATCGGCAGTAGACGCCGTTGCGCTGTCGTAAACAGCGACAGTTGGAACGGTCCCTGAAGATACAAAAATACCCTTCAGTTTACCAAGACCAATCTTGACTTGTGCGGTAGCACTCAAAGATACAAAAGTAGCAGCCATATGTATTATCCTAAGCCAAAAATTTCAATTTGTACAAGGTTGAATAATACAACCCAAAAATCTCGTCGATAATGTTTTGCAAGGGTGTGCAATCTTTATCAACGACTTTATACCGCATTTCCATCAGTTCGTCTACCTGACCTTCAAGAAACGCAACAATGTTGTTTGTCTTCTTAGCTGACATAAGCGAAATAGGGCCAATTAGGCCGTATTTGCCCTGATAGGCTTCAGCAAATTTGTCTGCCAAGTCGATTACTTCGTCGTAAAACGTGTTCAAAGCGGAGTGTTTGGCAAAGCTGCGCGTGTTCAAGTGCGTCGAGTGAGCCACATCGCGCGCAAGAAACAGAGTACCTATAAAATCAGCGCAACTCATTACATCATTCCTTCAGGGGC
>CAZVFG010000170.1:0-1923 GCA_964626125.1 uncultured Methanoregula sp. | reverse complement strand
GCCGGAGAATTTCACCGGGATCATACGGAAAACCCGGCCTGACTGCCTGGTGCTTATTGACGCGGCTGCCATGGGGCTCTCCCCGGGAGAATACCGGATCATCCCGCGGCACAAAATAGCGGACGTCAGCATCGGAACCCACCAGATGCCCCTCTCCCTGCTCATCGACTTCATCTCGGAAGCCGCGGGACGGATCGTCCTGATCGGCATCCAGCCGGACCGGATCGTCGCAGGGGAAGAGATCTCGCCACGGGTCAGGGAAGGGGCGGCCCAGCTGGTGCATGCGCTCTCATCGGGAGACCTTGATCATATTCCTGTTCTTTAATCAAAATAACCAGCGGTACAGTGCAACAGGATGCATAGTGCCGGCTGGATTATTTTGATTTGTATCAGAGAACCAATCCGGCGGACGAGAGAAAAAATAGTGCAGGATCGTGAGATTAGGTGGTGTAGGTTCGTAATTTCTGGATTAGTTGGAGCTGGTCGTTTGCCTCTTTTATCTTTTCTTTTTCAATACCGTTTACAATTTCGGGGATAGGTTTTGCCAACTCGTAGATCTTCACCGGTCTCCCCTTGCTCCTGGCTTTATTCTTTTGGCTCTTGATCCATCCCTGTTTCTTCAGGTAGTGCATCACCGTGGCCACGTCAAGAGGGCGGAGGTCGGTACCCCGGTCAATCGCACGGGATGTTACCTCCGGTGTTTTTGCGAGGAACACGAGTACCTTGGCAACGTTTCTTTTGATACCGATCCCGAAGAGAAGGTTTACCAACTCCTCCTCTTTTTTTGCAGGGAACATCACATTTTCCTGCTCCATACAACACCTCAAGATGTTGTTCAACATGCATCTTTTCAATGTAGTGGATAGAATCCCGTACAACCTTTTGGACAGGGAACTTTTACTCCATTTGGTTGTGTTATACTACCCGTGCCATAACAAAGCGTACATATTTTATTCTTTTGCTTTTTTTCAGGGAAAGTCACTTCAAATCCCACACAGATTTCGTGCATCTTGTAATCCACCTTCACATCAAATATTCTCCTGAGCAACCATACCGTTGAAGCGGTTCCAACGCTGTATCACATACCTTCCCCTGAGAACAATGAATTGATTAAATGTCTGGTCATCAATTTAAAAATTTAAGTGCATGCACAACATGAGTGCACAACATGATCAAAAAATTTTAATATTCTATGGTCATGCAATACATGATGGCAATCGAGAAATTTCAGGATGAAATCTCCATCATCAAGGCGTTGTTATATGAGCATCCGGAAGGGTTAAACATTAAAACCATTTCAAAAATGCTGGGTATACATCGCAATTCCGTTGCAAAATACCTTGACCGGCTCCAGAGTCAGGGCAGTATCACCGTCAGACATTACAGTTCTTCCAAAATCTATTCCCTTTCAAATAAATTACAAGCTGCTGCTGTACTAAAATTATCGAAGAGTTATGTACTCCTGGTGAATCAGGGGCTGATCGTCGTTGACATCAACGATCCCTTGTGTGAATTCCTGAAAATATCAAAAAAGGAAATTGTCGGTAAAACGATTGAGCAGCTGCCGTTTGTCCTGCAAAGCCATCCTGAATTGCCAGCATTAATAAAAGAAGGGCTGAGAGAGAGAGAATCCAAAAATCCCGTTGTCATTGTATCCGGAGACCATTTGTTCCCGTCTATGCTCACGACGAGCCCGGTTTTTTTTGAAAACGGGGACCCGGGTGTCTCGCTCATGATTGATGTACCGGTTGGATCTGAACAAAACGGATTTATAGACACCGGATTTATCCCGTCGGGTCCCGGAATGGATGAAATTGAATACGTCTGCCAATTCGAACCTGACGGTACCATCACCTTTGTCAATGAAATCTACTGCCACACGCTGCAAAAGTCAAAAGCGGATCTTCTGGGACATGAATGGCG
>CAZVFG010000169.1:0-1936 GCA_964626125.1 uncultured Methanoregula sp. | reverse complement strand
TCACGGCCGGCGCGATGTGCTCCGGGGCGACCTTGAGGTGCCCGGACACATGGTGTTCGCAGAGCTCGGAGAGGTACAGGGCATCGTCCAGCGGCACAAGGTCGTAGCGGATGCCGGAACTCACAAATACGTTCCTGACGCCGGGAATCTTCCGCAGCCGCCGGAGAAGCTCCACCTGTCGTGTATGGTCGGTAGAGAGATTGGGGCATGCAGGCGTGCAGTTGCGGTCCGGGCAGGCCCCCGATGCGGCCCACTGCCGGCAGGAGAGACCGTACATGTTTGCGGTCGGGCCCCCGATATCCTGCACGGTGCCTTTGAATTCCGGCATCTTTACCATGCGTTCCACCTCGCGCACGATGGAGTCCATGCTCCGGCTCTCGATAATCCTTCCCTGGTGGTGGGTGAGAGCACAGAACGAGCAGGCGCCAAAACAGCCCCGGTGGCTGGCGACGGAGAACCGCACGGGTCCGAGCGCGGGGATCGCCTGCCGGTAGGACGGGTGGGCGCGCCGGGAAAACGGGAGTTCATAGACGCAGTCGAGCTCCAGGGTGGTGAGCGGGCGGGCCGGAGGGTTCTGGACAATCACGGTCTTGGGGTGGGGCTGGGCGACCGGTTTGCCCCGCACCGGGTCCTGCTGGACATAATGGAGGGCAAATGCCCGGGCATAGGCAGTCTTGTCCCGCGCAACTTCAGAAAACGACGGGATCTCAACGATGCCATGGGGGGAACTGGCCCGCCATTCGGCGACGTCTATCTTGTATGCCGTGCCGGGGATATCGCGGATCCGCTGCACCGACTCCCCCTGGTCAAGCCGCCGTGCAATTTCGCGCACCTGCCGCTCGCCCATGCCAAAGACTAGGAGATCGGCGGGGGCATCGGCAAGGATCGACTGCCGGACCCGGTCCTGCCAGTAATCGTAGTGGGCAAACCTGCGCAGGCTCGCCTCGATCCCCCCGATAACAATGGGGATTCCGGGGAACAGGGCATGAATCCGGTCCGCATAGACGATGGTCGCCCGGTCCGGGCGTTTTGGGACACCGCCGGGTGAGTACACATCATCGCTCCGCCGCTTGAGGTTTGCCGTGAAGTTATTGACCATGGAGTCGACATTGCCCGATGACACGCCAAAGAAGAGCCGGGGGGCGCCGAGCGCGGTAAAATCATGGTCTGCCTTCCAGTCCGGCTGCGCGATGATGCCCACAGTATAACCGGCATCCCAGAGTACCCGGCCGATCAGGGCGGCCCCGAATGACGGGTGATCGACGTAGGCATCACCGCACACCAGAATGATGTCAAATTGGGAGATGCCGAGCCGTGCGGCTTCCTTCTTCGACATCGGGAGAACGGGGGGCTGGGGGATCATGCTCTGGTGAGTATTGCGTGAACCTTCGCTAAAATGCCAGCGGTGATCACAAGAGAAGTAATGAGGTAATGAAGGGGATTTCTCCAGAGCAAAAAAATCTTACAGAATTTAAAAAAAAATATCATCAGCGCCCGGTCAGGTCCCGGATGATATCCGCCAGCCCTTCGGGCATCTCGTCTTTTTGTTCCGGTTCGGGTTTCTTCTCCTCTTGTGCCGGCCCGGGTTCTCCGGTCTCCTTTTCCTCCTTTTCCTCCTTTTCTGCCGGCTCTTCCCTGGTACCGAGGACCGGGAGGTTCATCTGGGTGCGTTCGTCAAACTCCCGCCGTCCCAGAAGGCCGGCAAATTCGATGATGACCGCCTCGACGATCAGGTAGGTCGTTGCTTTCTCCCGCAGGCAGCCGGTGAGGGCATGGCCCGCGCGTCCGACCGAGGCATGGTAGTGGATGTGGGGACCGCCCTCGCCCGGGTAGATCGTGCCGACACCAAACACCTCCCAGCCCCCCTCGAACATGACGAAATGGGGGACCGGGGGGATGACCGGCTCTTCGGGGCCGGTGACCATCCTGCCGTTCA
>CAZVFG010000168.1:0-1959 GCA_964626125.1 uncultured Methanoregula sp. | reverse complement strand
GGGTTCAAGGAGACTCTTCGGCCCTCCCGCATCGCTTCGCTCGCGGGACACGTATGGGCCTTCGCGGAGCGCCCTTTGGGACGGAGTGACATTATTGGCATGTCGCTAGGATCCCGCCGCATTTGGGCGGGCGAGGAATCCGCCATGCGACTCTGGGGGGGGTCGTCGCGCACGCCAATGAAGGCCGTGGCCGAGGTCTGCCGTGCCTGACCTGAACACTCTGGCCCGCTGGATGGTCCTCTTCGGGCTATCCATCGCCATGATCGGCGGGCTGATCTGGCTGCTGGGCCGCTCGGGATTGCCTCTCGGCCGTCTGCCGGGGGATCTGCGTTTCAGCTCCGGCGGGTTCACCTGCCTCGTCCCGCTGGCGAGCATGCTTCTCCTCAGCGTGATCCTCACTTTGCTGCTGAACCTGCTCGTTCACTGGCTCAATCGCTGACCGTGCGCACGTCCGACTTCGACTACGATCTTCCTCCCGATCGGATCGCACAGACCCCGGCCGAGCCGCGCGATTCCTCCCGGCTGCTCGTTCTCGACCGGCAGAGGGAGACCGTCTCCCACCACGTCTTCCAAGACTTGCCGGCACTGCTCGACCCGGGCGATGTCCTGGTCGTCAACCAGACCCGTGTTCTGCCGGCCCGACTGAGAGCCCGCAAGATCCCCTCCGGGGGCAAAGTCGAGCTCCTGCTCCTCAAACGCGTTGCGCCCCGGACCTGGGAGGTCTGGGTCGGCGGGAAGGGTCTGCTCCCGGGCAGGCGCCTGGCGGTTGAGGGTGGCCCGGAGGCCGAGGTCGTTGAGGATCTGGGCGGCCCCCGGCGCCTCGTTTGTTTCTCCGCCCCGATCTCGTCGGACCTGGACCGCATCGGTGAGATGCCCCTGCCTCCGTACATCCACACACCGCTTCGCCGCCCCGACCAGTATCAGACCGTGTACGCCGTCGACCCGGGGTCCGCGGCGGCGCCCACCGCCGGCCTGCACTTCACCCCGGCTCTGCTGGCGCGGATCGAGGCCCGTGGGATCGGAGTGGCTCGGGTGACACTGCACGTCGGGCTGGATACGTTCGCTCCCGTGACCGAGGATGACCCTCGCCAGCACACCATCCACACCGAATGGTGCCAGGTCACCTCGCACGCCGCCGCAGCCATCAATGGCGCCAGATCCGAGGGCGGGCGGATCGTGGCCGTCGGGACAACGAGCGTCCGGACACTCGAGACGGCTGCCCGGACGGCCGCGCCGGGCCAGGTTGTAGGCGCGGTGGAAGAAGCGACCGGACTGTTCATCTTGCCGGGTTTTGAGTTCCGGGCGGTGGACGCGATGGTCACCAACTTCCACCTGCCCCGCTCGACGCTGCTGATGCTGGTGAGCGCCTTCGCCGGCCGCGAGCGCGTCCTGCGGGCATATGAAATCGCCAAGGCTGAGGGCTACCGTTTCTACTCTTTCGGCGATGCGATGCTCGTGCTTTGAGACCTCGCCGGCGAGGTCATCCGCCCATCCCGATTGACAACCGGAGCCGAGTGTGCGATACTCCCGACCACGCGCAACCGAGCGTCTTCTCCTTCGCTATCCTATGAAAGGAGGAGGTGATGCCTATATGAGTACCAGTGGTAAGCAGGGCGCTGCGGCATCCCTCCTCCCAATTGGGTAAGGATGCCGCAGCGCAGCGAAGAGCCGTCCGCAAGGGCGGCTCTTTGTCTTCGGAAAGGGCACAGGCCCAGGATCGTGACAAAGGGCCGTGGTCCCTGAGAGGAATTCGCATGCTTGGTCGTTGGGGCGAAGCCCCAATCACCATTCATGCAGTCCTTCTGTCAGGGCAAGCCGCTCTCAATGACCCTGCTAGTGTCGCGCGTCATGAGTTCGTAGACTAGCTGCGGCTGGTGATCTCGACGTGCAGCTTCACGGCCACCCCACGGGAGCATGCCGAACGGCCGTGGTCGTCCTCCACCCCCACCCCTGACCCTC
>CAZVFG010000167.1:0-1965 GCA_964626125.1 uncultured Methanoregula sp. | reverse complement strand
ACGACGACCGCATCCGCCCCGCTCTCGATCGCGGTTGTGGCAATCTCCTTGTTCCACGGGCGGATATCGACCCAGAACTGCTTCATTTCTTCTTCCCCAGTGCCTTCTCCGGGTCGGCGTTTTCGTGGACGACCTGGCAGAGCGCCCGGACAAAAGCCCGCGGGTCATCGCGCTGGAATGAGTTCCTCCCGACACATACGCCGGCACCACCGGCGATGACCGAATCCCGGATGATCTTCAGCGTATCCAGATCTCCTGATTTTTCACCGCCGGCAATGAAGACCGGCACCGAGCATGCATGTACGATCTTGCCAAATGAGATCGGGTCACCGGTGTAGTTGGTCTTGATCAGGTCTGCGCCCAGCTCTTCTGCCACCCGGACGCAGTGGCCCACCGATGCCGGCGAATTCGGGTCAATGCCCTTGCCCCGCGGATAGACCATCACCAGGAGCGGCATACCCCAGCGGCTGCAGTCTTTTGAGATTTTTCCGGCAGACTCGAGCATCTTTGATTCTTCCGGCGCTCCGAGGTTAATGTGGATCGATACCGCATCAGCACCAAGCGAAATTGCCTCTTCAACCGTGCACACGATAACCTTGTCATTGGGGTCCGGGTTGAGCGAAGTGCTGCCGGAGAGGTGGACGATGAGGCCGATGTCCCGTCCTTTCCGGCGGTGCCCCCGTTTCACCATCCCCTTGTGGAGCACGATCGCGTTGGCACCCCCCTCGCTGACCTCAGAGATGACCTTTGTCATATCGAGCAGTCCGTCTATCTGTCCCAGGGTGAACCCGTGGTCCATCGGCACGATCACCGATCTCCCCGTGTTCCTGTCCATAATCCGTTCGATTCTGATCTCCTTTCCAATCATGTTTTACACCTTCAACAGTTCCAGTGCCTCATCAACGCTCTTGCCGTGATGTACGATACAGACCGCAGCCTTCACGAACCGGTCGGGGGTCTTGTGCTGGAAGGCGTTCCTCCCGATCGAGATGCCTGCTGCGCCCCCGGCCATCGCCCCTTCGATCAATTCAAGTGTTGTGCGGTCATCGGTCTTTGAACCTCCGGCAACCACCACCGGCACCGGACATCCCCGGGTCACCTCGCGGAAGCTGTCCGGGTCTCCCGTATAGACGGTCTTGACGATGTCGGCGCCCAGCTCGGCTGCAACCCGTGCCGCAAGCTTGACGTGCTCGACATCGTTCTCGGTCTTGATCTTCTTGCCCCGCGGGTACATCATCGCAAGGAGCGGCATCCCCCACTCCATGCACTCGACGGCGACCGCGCCGAGGTCGGAGAGCATCCGGGCCTCGGAGTCCGCGCCGATGTTGACGTGCATCGAGACGCAGTCGGCGCCCATCTTCAGCGCATTAGTCACCGAGTTGACCAGCACCTTGTTGTTCGGGTCCGGGCCAAGCGACGTGCTCGCGGACAGGTGCAGGATGAGCCCCACGTCCCGCCCGCCTTTACGATGGCCGTAGAGCGCGAGCCCCATGTGCCCGATCACCGCGTTCGCACCGCCTTCGGCGACAAGGTTCACGGCCTGCGACAGGTCTATAAGACCGTCAATCGGGCCGTTGGTCACCCCGTGATCCATCGGTATGATCACGGTCTTTTTCGTATTCCGGTTCATGATCCGTTCCAGACGAATTTCCTTTCCTCTCATAACAACAACAACCTCCCCCCTTCCATCACAACATTCAGAGCAGATGAAGAAGGGATCTACTGATACCAGAAATAAAAGCCAAAGCCAGAATAGCGATACGCGGACGTGGCCGTCGTATCAGTTGGCGTTTCAGAAATGCAGTTATTCATGCAATGGACAGGTGCTACGCTCTTAGAGATAAAGACATTCACGAGTGAAAAGACACTCATGGGCGCTGACGCACTCTTCCTGCATGCTTAATTGTATCTTGGGGGTGGTATATAAAACTGGAGGGTTTGGAGGGATGGTATTGCATTTGTGTC
>CAZVFG010000166.1:0-1999 GCA_964626125.1 uncultured Methanoregula sp. | reverse complement strand
AAGCGCTTCTGGGAAGAGATCGCCGCGCTTCGCAAGGCACGCCGCAAGACAGCCAAGTCCCAGCAAAACTGAGCTGCTCGCGGCACCAACCCCGTGAGGCCGGGGAGGACTCTGCATCAGGGATAGAATGGCGGCGTCCAAAAAGCAGATGGCTCAATCTGTAATTCGCTCTCCGGCCACGTGACCGGCCGAGGACGAAAGAGAAAAAGTAGAATGTCCCGAATGCCATTAAGATAAGGCGGCGCAGGCGGCAAAATGGGGACTGGCTCGCAGCCGCACATCCCTCAAATGTCAGAAAACCGGAGACTGTAGCATAAATACTGTGGATTCTCTCAAGCCGATCGGCTTTCCGGGCCGATTTTCTCAGGCAAGAAGCCGTTCCTTGCCTGGGGAGAAGAGCGATGCCCGCACCTGGAGAGTACCGACCGGATCGAACCGAGGGGATCACGCGCGTAGAGGACCTTCCCAGGCCGAAGATCATCCAACGCAGCCGTGACTACAAGCGCCAATCGTGCCCCCGCTGTGACCACAGCGCGTACCGACACCGCCGGATGGAACGAGTCCTCCACGACGTGGGGGACCCGAGATCGGAACGACCGGTGGATCTCCATGTCCGGTACTCCCAGCATTTTTGCTCTCGCTGTGAGAAGTACTTCAACGCCGACATGTCGGACCTCGCCCTGCCGGGGAGCAGCTACACCCACCGCGTGGTCTCGACCGCCGTGCGCCTGGTCGTCGAGGACGGTCTGGCGTACCGAGCTGCTTCGTGGCATCTTTGGCGGGATCATCGTGTCTTCGTCCCGTTTGCCACAATCCAGAACTGGGTCGAGGGGGCGGGGGAAAAAAAGCGAAGGGCTCATCGAGGGTGACTACCTGGATGGGGCCCTTCGCGATTTCTCCGGATATATCGCCGCCGACGAACTCTACGACGGTCCTTTCTGTGTGCTCTCGATTGTGGACAACCGGCGGTTCAAACGGCTTCTGTACGAGGTCCTCGACCACGACCCGACGCACGAGGACATTCTGAGGTTCTTCCGTCACTTCAAGGGGTTCCTCGATAGCCGTGGCCTGGAACTCAGGGGGATCACGACCGACGCTTCCCCCCTGTATCCGAAGCCCATTCTGGAAGTCTTCGGCGATGTGCCGCACCAGATTTGCGAGTTCCACGTCATCGCGGACCTGACCTTGGCTGTCTTGAGGGCGGTGGCGAAGGTGCGTAAAGCCATCCGGGCACGAATCCCCGCAGCGTCTCGCGGCCGTCCTCGCGCCGGAGAGGCCACCAGGCTCGCCCGGGCGAAGAAACGGCTGGAGGCGAAGATCGCCAATCTCTTCGAGCACCGCCACCTCTTCGTCCAGCATTACCGCACACCGGCCGAAGCCAGGACTCTTCTGCGGATCAGCCGGGGGCAACCTGCCCTCCGCACGCTCCGCCAGATCATGGACGAGGTTTACCGGCTCTTCGATCGCCGCTGTCGAACGGACACCGCCCTCCGGAAGCTCGCCCGGCTGCGGTCTCGTGTTCGTCGCTTCAAAACGATAGGCAGAAAGCTGCAAAAACTCTTTTCGCCCTCTGTGGCCAAGGCCCTGACGTTCCTCGACGAGGACCTTCTCCCCTCGACATCCAACGCCGTGGAGCGAGGCAACCGGCGCCATCGCAAGATGCAGAAGACGGTCTACCGGGTGCGGGCGGTCAACATCCTCAGGGGCCGAATCGCCATGGACATGCTTCGCGACGCCCAAGCGGAGAACCGCACCCAGACGTCGAGACAGCTTCACCTGAACCGCGCCGGGCTCGGTTAATCACAGTATTTATGCTACAGTCTCGAAAAAAAGATGATTTTCTCCTTCCATGTCCGCCAAACGCAGCGTATGAACATGTTAAGAACATATTGGAGGTATTGAGATGACCACGCGAAAGACCAACCGAAACGCCAAGACGATCGACCTGGCCTGGCTGATGGCCAAGGGTCTGGCCTTCCACGGCCCCAGCCCGGAACCA
>CAZVFG010000165.1:0-2031 GCA_964626125.1 uncultured Methanoregula sp. | reverse complement strand
GCCGCCCAGCTCTACCAGGAGTTCTGCGATTTTTTCCCGCACAACCGGGTCGAGTACTTCGTCTCGTACTACGATTACTACCAGCCCGAGTCCTACATCCCGGCAAAGGACCAGTACATTGAGAAGGACTCGTCGGTCAACCCGAAGATCGAGATGCTCCGGCTGTCCTCCACCGCATCGCTCTCGCACCGGAGCGATGTCATTATCGTTGCTTCAGTCTCGTGCATCTTTGGCCTTGGCAACCCCGAAAATTTCCGCACCATGGGCTTTGAGCTGGCTGTCGGGCAGAAGATTGGAAGGAACGGGATTTTAAGCCGGCTTCTGGACATCCAGTTCGAGAGAAACGATCTCGAACTGATGCCCGGGAGGTTCCGGGTGAAGGGCGATACGATCGACCTTGTGCCCGGGTATTTCAATAACATCATCCGAATCGAGATGTTCGGTGACGAGGTCGAGCGGATCTCTGAGGTGGACAAAAATACCGGCGCAAAAAAAGAAGTACTGAAGTATTTCCACGTCTATCCGGCACGGCACTTCGTCACCCCGGAGAGCGCACGGAAGGACGCGATCGCGTCCATCAGAAAAGAACTTGGAGAGGTGCTGCCAACCCTCGGTTTGATCGAGGCGCACCGGCTCGAACAGAGGACCAATTTCGACCTCGAGATGATCGAGGAGACCGGCTCCTGCAAGGGCATTGAGAACTACTCGCGGCACTTTGACGGCAGGAAAGCAGGCGAGAAACCCTACTGCCTGCTCGACTACTTCCCCGGTGACTTCCTGATGATCATCGATGAGAGCCACCAGACGATCCCCCAGCTCCACGGGATGTATAACGGCGACCGTTCGCGAAAGAAGGCGCTTATCGATTACGGTTTCCGGCTGCCGAGCGCCTATGACAACCGCCCGCTGCGGTTCCCTGAGTTCGAGCAGTACATGGGGCGGGTGGTCTTTGTTTCCGCGACCCCGGGTGACTACGAGCTGAGGAGATCGGCGCAGCTGGTCGAGCAGATCATCCGCCCGACCGGCCTTGTTGATCCCGAAGTCGTGGTGCGCCCGATCGAAGGGCAGACCGATGACGTGATACGCGAGGTGCAGGCAACGATCGCCCGTGGCGACCGTGCGCTGGTGACCACGCTGACAAAAAAACTCGCCGAGGAACTCTCGGAGTTTCTTTCCGACCGTGGCATCCGCACGCGCTACCTTCATTCTGAGATCGAGACGCTCGAACGCAGCGAGATCATCCGTGAGCTGCGCCTTGGCAAGTTCGACGTTCTGGTAGGCATTAACCTCCTGCGCGAAGGGCTGGACATCCCCGAGGTCGGGTTTATCGGCATCCTCGACGCCGACAAGGAGGGGTTCCTGCGCGACGCACGCAGCCTGATCCAGATCATCGGGCGGGCGGCGCGCAACGTGAACTCGCAGGTGATCCTCTACGGGGACATGATGACCGATTCGATGACAAAAGCGATTGCGGAAACAAAACGCCGCCGCGACATGCAGACCGCGTATAACCGGGACCACAACATCGTCCCGCAGACCATTAAAAAACCGGTTAAAGAAAAAGAAGTCGATATCAGGGATACAAAGCATGTCCCCAAGAGCGAGATCCCCAATGTCGTCATCGGGCTTGAAAAACAGATGCGTGACGCAGCGGAGAACCTCGATTTCGAGCGGGCGATCGCACTCCGGGACCAGATTAAGAAACTAACCCTCCGCTTTCGGGGGGGAGAATCAAACAAAAGATAAAATATATTCTTGCGGTACCATAAACACAGAAGAACGCAGGCGCTTCTCATTTTTTCATTCGGTACTCTTATTAACCATAACTGTGATGATAGAGTAACAAGCCGCAACAGGAGGGTGAAGGGGAAAGATGCTCCGGAATTTTATCGACGAAAATATCATCTGGGTATACTTCATCATCGCAACCTCACTGGTCGTGATACTGACTGCTGTCTTCAGCCTGTCCCACGGCATCCATGACATATTCCCCTATTTTTTCCTTGCCCCGGTGATCCTCGTGGCATATGC
>CAZVFG010000164.1:0-2059 GCA_964626125.1 uncultured Methanoregula sp. | reverse complement strand
AAGTACTTAAACCCGTTCTTGGTGTGTGTCCAGAGTCCACGTTGCAGAGCGTTCGCGGCAGCGTCTCCATATCTGACTTCGCAAACATAGTCACCATCCGCGTCGTAGAGGCGATAAACCGGGTGCTTTCTTCCCCGGCCAGCGACTTCACGGGCAATCCGGGCGGTTTGGCTCATTGCCCGGTCATAGTCAAAGACGAGAATGTTGCAGCGTTGCTTTTTCTCGTCGTAAATCAACGGGAGAACATTGATGTTTCTAAACTCGGCGAAGGCTGGATCGTGAAAGATATTTTGAATTTTCTTTTTTCCACGGACTTCTTCCGGTTCGCGCTCCAGGCGTGGAAACATCCTGAAATCCCTGTCTGTTGACAGTTGCAGAGGGCCATCCCCGTAGGCCTTTAGACTTACCGGGAATTCAGCTTTCGTGATCTCATTGATGATCTTGATGTCTTCCTCGTGGGTCTTGGCTCGGTAAAGGTCTTTCCCGACATGCACTGATCGGAAATCGTACATGTATTGGTTGATGAACTCGGCTATGGCAATTTCGGCGAGGTCGCCATGTGTCTTATTGCCGATGAGGCGCATCGTGAAGATGTTGCTCAAGGTAGTTGTGATAAGGTCCGGATGCTTGCTGACCAGCAACTTGAGCCGACTTGTGAAGTCTCTATATGGCGTCTGTTCCATATTGGTTTTTCTTTTTCTCTTGCCGCTCAAGATTATACCCGCCCGCGGCGGATATAAAACGAGAAACACAGACTGTTTACGCCGGAGGCGGATAAATCTGCAAACATAAGAAGTTCGCGTTGGTTCTTCTATGCTCGTCCAATCTCTTGCGTTTCACCTGAAAGCGTAGTATAGCACTTGAAGGCACCGAGGCAAACGGGAATTATCGGATTTCGGCGAAAATCCTTCCTCGGCGGGAGATAGAGCCTGTCTTTGAGCGTTTATGGATTCCCGCCTTCGCGGAAATGACAGACAGGAAGGTTTCTTCTTGTTGGGCGCTCTAAGGCCGGCGCAACTTGTCATTTTTGAACGCTGAACTTGTAGATAGTGGTGTGTTTGAATGTTTGGCCGGGGCGCAGGATGGTTGATGGGAAGCCGGGCTTGTTGGGCGAGTCGGGGTAGTGCTGTGTTTCGAGGCACAGGCCGTGATAGGGGCCATATGCGAAGCGGGAGGTCTTTAGTTTGCTATTGAGACCTTTAGCGGTATAGAGCTGGACGCCCGGCTGCGTCGTGAAGACCTCCATCACCCGGCCGGTCTTTGGCTCGACGACGCGGGCAGCGAGGGAAAGCTCTTCGCCGGGCTTCTTGTTGAGGACGTAGCAGTGGTCGTAGTTCTCATCTTCAACCTGCGAGATGCGCGAGCCAATCGGTTCGGGCTTGGTGAAATCCATCGGCGCACCCTTGACGTCTTTGAGATCGCCCAGCGGGATTTTCTGCCTGTCGCTCGGCAGGTAGCTTTCCGCGTTGATCATCAGGACGTGGTTGAGGATGTCGCCGGAGCCTGCGCCCGCGAGATTCCAGTATGCGTGATTCGTCAGGTTGATGACCGTAGGCTTGTCGGTCTTGGCGGCGTACTCGATGGATAGGGCGTCATCATCGGTGAGCTTGTACGTCACCGTCACGTCGAGTCTGCCGGGATAGCCTTCGTGGCCGTCGGGACTGATATGGCGCAGGACGACGCCGACGCCGTCTTTGGCGCGGAGCGGCTCAGCGTCCCAGAGGACATTCTGGAAGCCTTCCCGGCCTCCATGGATGTGGTTGGCCCCGGCGTTGGGCGTTACCTTATAGACTGTTCCATCGATGGTGAACTGGGCGCCGGCGATGCGGTTGGCGAAGCGGCCGACGACCGAGCCGAACAAGGGATGGCCCTTTAGATAGTCATCGAAGGAATCTAGGCCCTATACAAGCGTGACTTTTTTGATTTTGTCACAGTTGGATTCATAAAAAAGCTCGAAATGCCCGTTTGTGTTGCGTATAATGCCTCTGTAGAAAAAAGGGCAACAAACCGCAATCAAATACAAAAAGGCATTTCGAGTGAAAAAGAAAATAGCAAAAGA
>CAZVFG010000163.1:0-2078 GCA_964626125.1 uncultured Methanoregula sp. | reverse complement strand
GTGATTATCCGCGGTGCTATGGGGTTATGTTCCTTGCATATGGCGCCGGCGGAATTGCCGGGCCCCAGCTCGCGGGATTCATCAAGACCACGACAGGGTCATACCTTGGAGTATTTCCCTACGTCCTTGTCCTTGCAGTCATCGGTCTTGTAATCGCGTATGCACTGTTAAAACCACCGGGGGAACCACAACAGGCTTAATCATTTTTCATGATATGGTGTGGACCGCACCATTTATCTTAACGTGGCATTTTTTAAATGCCATGTTGTCTCATTGGGATGTATTTCGTTCAAAAGTACCGGAAAAGACCACTATGTCTGAAAAGTACGGTCTTCGATAATAATCCCTACTGCAGGCATTCTCATCATTGACGGGAATATCGTCACCTGTTGACGACATATCGCATGATATCCCGCTCCTCGCCTTCACAGAAATACCCGGACTTGTGAGCAACCTTTACAAAACCGATCTGCCCGTAGATCTTTTGTGCGGGTATGTTAGCGGGTGCGACCGACAGGAAAATATTTTGAACCTTGAGGGCGGCGAGTTCTGCGATCAGCTGCGAGGTGAGCGCCGTCCCTGTACCCTGACCCTGATAGGGCCGTCCGACACTGAGCCTGATCACCCATGCAGAGGTTGTATCATCCTGCACCACTGCACCAATGGCATAACCGACTGCTGTTCCGTCGTGGTCGGCGACAAGGAAGGTCTGTGGGTAGAGTGCGGCGGATTGCCGTACGAAGACACAGGCCCCGTACCGGTTCCGCTTCTCACCCTCTTCGAGACCTACAATTGCGTTGAAATCCGGGTCCTCAAACTTCCTGATGACGATGCCCATACCATTCCTTGGACACCCGTGAATATAAGGCCGTGCCGGCATGTGGAATGATACCCAGATCGTCCGAAGCGAAGCAGTTCCGTTGGCAAGAAAAAAAAATGTACCATCCGCTTCGATCTTTTCTTAAGAATCAGGCTGGAAAAGTCTCTTCCTCTGTGCGATCCGGTAGCCTGAGATCACCTGAATGTGATCCCCGAATGAGGCATTGAGCGCGGGATCACCGGTATCGATATAGAGGACGGGAGTCTGGGAGAGCTTGTACGGGGTCGCAACAACGATAATATTTTTTATGCCGGTCTTTCTGATAATATCTGCGCTTACCTGCTGTGTCCCCCGGCCCAATACAAACCCCTGAGCGCCAATGATGCTGATAATCAGCCTCCATTTTTTTTCATCTCTGATAAGGGCAAGAATGCCCCCCTCATTGAGATCGGCGGCAACCAGTTCCCGGCCCCTGATCGCATCGAACCCGAGCAGGGTCTTTTTTATGCCAAGCACTTGTGCAATCTTTGCAGTTGTGGTCCCGGGGCCAAGAATGGTGAGCACCTCAGGTGTCCCATCTATCACTTCTCCAATAAACTCTGCAATCTCTGCTTTTGCCCGCTCCTCATCGGGCTGTTCAAAGACCTGTTTTGTGCCTGCGACCCTTTCGGGGATGTAGGGCGTCCGGGCAAAGCCGTACAGCGTGGTGCGAAGTATTCCGTGCCGGTATGCTTCCTCATCCACATCGACCACCTCGGCGTCCCTCACTGCGACCCCCCCGGCCGTTGTGAGGATCTCCGCTGCTGCGACCGGGGTGATCGCAAAGACACCGGAATACATTTTGACACCGGCAGGGATACCAAGCATGGGAACCTGAGTGCCCGCGATATCGTATACATCCCTTGCGGTCCCGTCACCTCCGCAGAAAACGATCGCATCCACCGCATGGCCAAGAAAAATCCTGCAGGCGTTCCTGGTATCGTCGGCACCCGTCATTTCCGGGGCCGCGTACTCAACCGAGTACGTGGTTATTCCTGCGTCCTTCATTTCATCCTCACCCATGGCGCCGGAGCAGGTGAGAAACCGGATATCAGAATCCCTGAGCAGACGGAGCGCTGCCAGCGCTCGTGCCGGCGCCAAAGGGACTGCCCCCCTCTTCTTTGCTTCTTGTAAGAGGCCGTCTGTTCCTTTGAGACCGACAGCTCCCCCCATTCCAGCGTAAGGATTAACGAGAAAGCCGATGCGGCGCATAAAAAAA
>CAZVFG010000162.1:0-2093 GCA_964626125.1 uncultured Methanoregula sp. | reverse complement strand
AAGCTCGCCGTGCGGTATCTGGCCGTGGCTACATGCGCTTTGCCAATCCTGAAACAGGCGCTGTGCCTGGTCAGAATTTATCGCCACTGCCCTCGACGCCAGTGAACCCACCGCCATTCGGAGGCGGTGTCACTGTGCCAACCCCGTTTACAGGCGCACCATAAGATGGCAACGCAACAAACCCCCACCAGCTACAAAGACCCGTTTTGGTCTGACCTGGCCGCTGGCACCGAGCAAAAGCTCGGGCTGCCGGAGGGCTTGCTGGTCTCGGTGCTCACGCGAGGCGAGCGCAGCAATGCCGACCAGGTGTCTGAGGCAGGCGCAAAAACCCCCTTCCAGATCATCCCGGCCACCCGCCAGGCGGTGCTCAAGAAGTACGGCGTGGACGCCTACCTCAGCCCAGAGAACTCAGCCGAGGCTGCTGGCCTGCTGCTCAAGGAGTCGCTGGACCGCAACAAGGGCGACATCAAGCTGGCGGCTGCCGAGTACCACGGCGGCACCAACCCGGCCAACTGGGGACCACGCACCAGGGCTTACATCGACCGCGTCTCGCAAGGCGTGCGCGACCTCAGCCCACAGCGTGCCCCTGCGCAGTCACCAACCATTGCGGAGGGCGGCACGACCAGCACCTTTCAGCGTGCTCTTGGTGCCAGCAGCATGGCTGCTGTACCGCCGGATGCGATTGCGAGGGTCTACCAAGCCTACAGCTCCGGACAAATGACGCCTGAAGAGTCGGCAGAGTTTGAGGCCGACGTTCGCGGCGGCACCCTCATGCTGCCCCGTGGCGCGGCCTTGCGTGGCGAGCAGCCCCAAGGTGCCAGACCAACCACGCCAGAGCTGCCTGCGGCTGTCCTGGAGGCCTACAGCACCGGACGCATGACACGCGAGGAGATGATGGAGCTGGAGCGCGACGTCTCCAGCGGCATGGCCAAGGTGCCCACCGGCTTTGCAATCCAAAAGACCGAGCCAATGGGCATCGTGGGCGGCATCCGTGAGGCCATCACTGGCACCGAGCGCGCCACGCCAACCACGCAAGCACTGCCGGACTATGCGGCCATGCCTGAACTCAACACCTTCAGCATGGCCAGCTTCAAGTCTGCCCTGGGCACGATGATCAGCAGCCCCGAGGAGACGATCCAGATCATCAAGTCCAACTATCCCGGCGTGCAAGTCACCCAGGACGAGAAGGGCAACTTCGTGTTGCAGTCGTCCATCGACGGCCAGTTTTATGCCATCAAGCCTGGCTTCCAAGTCAGCGACATCCCACGCGCTGTCGGCGCTGTGGCTGCCTTCACGCCTGCTGGCCGTGCTGTCACCATCCCCGGCGCGATTGCTGCTGGCGCTGGCACTCAGGCGGTGATCGAGGCAACCCAAGCAGGCACTGGCGGCAAATTCGACACTGGCGAAGTGGCGCTGGCCGGAGCGCTTGGCGGCGCTGGCCAGGCGGTCACTCGCATCCCGCAGGCCGTGCGCGACGTTCGTGCTGGCCGAGTGCCACCGGCTGCTGCCCCACCGGCAGCGCCAGCAGGAGCGCCTGGTGCGGCTCCCGCGGCTCCCGTGGCACCTGTCACGCCTGCAGCACCCGCTGGTGCGCCTATGGGCACGGCAATGGCCCCAGCGGTGCCTCCTGCGGCCCCGGCAGCCCCGGCAGTGGCCATGACGGCTGAGGAGCTGACAGCCACCACCCGCAGGGCGGCAGAGGGTGGCCTTGGCGCAGGCCGAGCCACTGAGATTCTGGCCACACAGGCAGCGCCTGACCCCAAGGTGCTGGAGGCTGCGCGTCGGCTCAAGATCGAGGGCTACCTGCAGCCGGACCACCTGACCTCAAACCAAGCCTACCGCGAGCTGGCGCAGGCCGTGAAGTCAATCCCCGGCAGCCAGGCGCGTGCGGCAGAGATCGCAGGCTTGGAGCAGGTCGGCAAGCAGGCCGACGACTTGATCACCAAGATCGGTGGCCTGACGGACCTGAGCCAAATGAACAAGGCCGTGCGCACGCAGCTCGACCAGACCGTGACAAACCTGTCAAATCAGGCTGATGACGCCTACAAGGCGCTGCGCACAGCAATCCCTGCGCAAACCCGTGGCCCTGCTGA
>CAZVFG010000161.1:0-2108 GCA_964626125.1 uncultured Methanoregula sp. | reverse complement strand
AGCGCCCAGAAGGTTCCTGCGATCCTCAGGGTGTTCTGGGTGATCGGTTCCGAGAAGTCCCCTCCCGGCGGGGAGACGGCACCGACGACCGTGATGGATCCTATCCGCCCATCGGATCCAAGGCTGACCACCCTTCCGGCACGCTCATAGAACGCCGCCAGCCTCGTTGCAAGGTAGGCAGGATACCCTTCCTCTCCGGGCATCTCCTCCAGCCTCCCGGAGACTTCCCTCAAAGCCTCCCCCCACCTTGACGTGGAATCTGCCATCAGGGCGACGTCATACCCCATGTCGCGGTAGAACTCTGCCATGGTGATTCCTGTATAGATTGAGGCTTCCCTTGCCGCCACAGGCATGTTTGAGGTGTTCGCGATGAGAATCGTCCTCTGGATCAGGGGCCTGTTTGTCCGGGGATCCACGAGTTCGGGAAATTCCGAGAGGACGTCGGTCATCTCATTTCCCCTCTCCCCGCACCCGATATACACGACAATCTGCGTATCTGACCATTTTGCAAGGGTCTGTTCCGCCACAGTCTTTCCGGTGCCGAAACCGCCGGGGATCATGGCCGTTCCACCCTTTGCCACAGGGAATATGCTGTCAAAGACTCTCTGCCCGGTGACGAGGAGGAGCTTCGGGTCCTGCTTTGTCCTGTAGGGTCTCCCTCTCCTTACAGGCCATCTCTGCATCATCGTTACGGGTGTGCCATCTTCCAGAATGCAGATGGGTTCTTCGATCGTGAACGCCCCGCTCCTGATCTCTTTTATGGTTCCGGATACATCGGGGGAGACCATGACCCTGTGCTCGATGTGGAACTCCTTCACTGTCCCGATTATGTCCCCGCCGGAGACCCGATCTCCCTTTTTGGCGGTTGCGACAAAATCCCATTTCTTTTCCTTGTCCAGCCCGGGAACGGAAATGCCCCGGGAGATAAAACTCCCGCTCTTTTTCATCAGTACCGGCAGAGGTCTCTGTATGCCGTCATAAATTGAGGAGAGCAAGCCGGGACCCAGCTCAACGGAGAGCGGTCTTTCTGTGTTCACCACCGCCTCACCGATCTTCAGCCCGGAGGTGTCTTCATACACCTGGACAACCGCAAGATCCCCGTCCAGCCGTATGATCTCCCCGTTCAGCTCTTCAGGACCCACCTTCACGACGTCATACATCTTCGATCCTTTCATATGATGAGCATGGACAACAGGACCCGATATTCTTGATAAAAACCCAGCAATCATAACCCCTATCTCCTTATCACGATGTTGTATCCAATCGCCCTTCGCAGCAACCGCTCGATGTAACTTGATCTGTCGACGCCCTTTGCTCTGGAGGGAATTGAAATGATAATCGGTCGGTACGTCTTCGCGATCTTGTCCATCAGCTTTTCATCAAGCACGGTCATGAAGTCCTCATTTATCGCAACGATCCCCGTGTCGTCCTTATAGATCAGGGGAGAAATGATCTTTTTTGCCTCATCCAGACTTGAAGCCTCGAGTACATCCACACCAGCAAGCCTGAACCCCGGTGCCGTATCCGGATCGGTAACCACGACGAATTTATACATAGATTAGTTCTTCCCTGAGTTCCTTTTCCGAAAAATCCGCAGTCTTGCACCTTGCAATGATCCTGATGTTGGTGATCTCGTTGTATTTTGCCGCCACGTATCCGACGATAATGGCGATTGTCAGGGGTTCGCCGAAGAACTTGTGGATCCCTTTTTTTACCAGATATTTTTCCAGTTCCTTCTCAAATACCGAAATTTTTTCTGCCCTGAACGCTTCTTGGGGAAGTTTTAAGAGGAAATTGTAGGGTGTGGTGCCAAGGTGCTTGATCGCTTTCTCAATCGTCCCTGTTTGGATCATGGCAAGCAGTCTTTCGATATCCAGCTCGATTCCACCTTCTTTGATCAGGCATGTCTGTGCCTCCTCGATATCAATTTTATCCCTTATCATTTTCAGCACAGTTTTTATATTGGTCACATCAATCTCTATTGCGATCATCTCCCGTATGATGCGGTCATCATACGAGTCCCCCTTCACCGCATTTAAGGCATTTTCATAGTGAAACTTGTCAATGGCAATCTCAAGAACGGCAAGATCCCTCTTTTCCGCGTATTC
>CAZVFG010000160.1:0-2159 GCA_964626125.1 uncultured Methanoregula sp. | reverse complement strand
GTATGCCTGTTTCTTTGCACGGTGGACACACAAAAAACCGCCCGGAATGTCCACCGGAAGGACCATAGTTCCAGAATGCCGGTATTTTGGGGAAACGGGGGTTGAATTAAATCCGGAAAAATTCCTCTTTATTGCCCTTCCGGGAAGGGAAAATTCATACAAACGGGTTACAGGTTGTCCGATGGGGGGGGCAGCCGGTGCCCGGAAGATCTGCCGGAAGCAGGATGTTAACCGGAAGACAGGAGAACTGGTGAAACAGGAAAGGTTTGTGGCCGGCCTTATCATACGCCCTCCCGGTCACTTTCTGCCATGTTCCCTGCAATATTGTTCAAGGGCCCGTTTTGTTGAATACCAGACCCCGCCGGTCTTGGTCGCATCCAGAAGTCCCTTCCGGGCAGCAAGGCTGAGATATTCCTGTGAGTAGGGAGAGAGTACTGATAAGTCCCGCAGGGAGATGAGTTCATCCTGCCCGCCCGCAACCGCAAGCGTGCGGGAGAGCGCATCACTTACTGCACGGGCTATAAGGAAGGTGAACGGTTTGTCGTTCCCTTCATCGGCTTGCCGGAGCGCATCATAATAACGTTGCCGGTCTTCCTTCTGAACGATGACCGGAGGATGCCCATGACGGATCAGATACAGGTTCATCAGCAGCCGGGCTACCCTGCCGTTCCCATCGAGGAAAGGGTGGATTGCCACAAACCTGTGATGAAGATATGCTGCAGTTTCCGGTACCGTCCGGTCAGGTGAGGCGATTGAAAGAAAGAGTGCATCCATCTCCCGGACAACGTTATGCCAGTCCGCAGGAGAACGGACTGCACCGGTAATACGGACGTTTTTTGTGCGGTAGCGCCCGGCTGAATCAAGGATGCCACGGGTAACTGCCTCATGGAGCTGCTGGACGGCGCTATGGTTGATCGGTTTCTCTGCTGTTGCCATGGTATCCATGAGGTCGAAACCCTGGGCATTGTTTGCGGCTTCAAGGTGTTCAACAAGGGATTTTCCCCCTATTGTAATCCCTTCAAGCAAAACCACTTTTGTTTCTGAGAGTGTCAGCGTATTGCCCTCAATCGCGTTCGAATTGTATGTATGAAGGATCCTCATTTCGGCATGGAGCCGCCGGACAAGATCCGGGGGGAGCGGACGCAAAGCATCCAGCTGCTCCTTTTTCCGGGATATCCTCGTTAACAGGATCGGCAGACGCTCAGTCATATCGGTATCGGCATTTTTTTTACTTATCCGATATTAGCGCAGGGCAAATAAAGAGTTTCCTTTGGTCAGGAGATTCCGGTATTGGATTGTAGCTATCTGACCAGCACCGTGCGGCAGGCTGAATTCAGCGATGACGCCAGCGCTGCATCGGCCGTAACGAGCGGGGCATCGCAACGGGACGCTGCTGCTGCAAAGAGGGCATCGTATACGCAAATCCGGTGCCGGCATGCGAGATCGTACGCCGGCACAACAAGGTCGCACGTGGGGATCACTTCACAGGTCTCCGAGATGAACGCGATGCAGTCGGAAAGCGATAACCGGATCGCGGCAGGATCATTGTTTGCATGGGCTGCCCGTTTCCATGCCACGTTTGCCACTTCTGCATAGGCGAGGTCCATCGTAATCCCGTCGGATTGCTCCACCATTTCAATCGCCTGAGGTGTGATCGCTTCCGGGAAAAATACCGCCGCAATCACGCTGGAGTCAAGCACGATCTTACCGTCCATCACGGTACTCCCGGATCATGGCAGCTGCAGGAGGGCCGGCCGGCTGGTCGCGGTGGGCCTGCTTTGCCCGGGCAAGGATCTCCCCTTTGCGTTCTTTACGGACCGATTCTTCAATCAGCCGCCGGATCTTCTCCTGCCAGTCAAGATCGCCCATCTCCTCCATCATCTTCCGTACCCGGGAATCGATCCGGACACTATATACAGATTTAGTAGACACATAGTTATGTTTACATTATTTGTATATCAATATGTTGAGGACGGGATCGTATGGCAGCTGCCCTTCGACCAGCGCAGGTCTCCCCGGATTACCAGTACCCGGCATTTTTTCCCATTCATATTCCGTCCGACGGAAGGGACTGCCCACCGCCTCCCGGTAAGCCTGTTTTTTCGCACGGTGGACACACAAAAAACCGCCCGGAATGTCCACCTTAAGGACAATAGTTC
>CAZVFG010000159.1:0-2179 GCA_964626125.1 uncultured Methanoregula sp. | reverse complement strand
AGGGGCAGTCACCCTACTCTGCCACAAAGATTGGTGCTGATAAGATCGCCGAATCCTTTTACTGCTCGTTTGGTCTTCCTGTCACCACCATGCGCCCGTTCAACACCTACGGTCCCCGCCAGTCCTCCCGTGCCGTTATCCCCACCATCATCACTCAGGCGCTCACATCAGATATTGTGAGGCTCGGTTCGCTCACTCCGGTCCGCGACTTCACCTATGTCGCGGATACCGTTGAAGGATTCCTGCGCCTTGCCGAAAGCAGACATGTGATCGGAAAGACCCTCAACACCGGCACCGGGCAAGGCATTTCAGTCGGCGAACTGGCAGACCGGATCATCGCAATCGCCAACCCAAAAGCAACGATCGTCCGTGAAAAGGGACGTATCCGGCCGGAAAAGAGCGAGGTGATGAAGCTTGTGTGCGACAATACGTTGGTACAGGAGACCACCGGCTGGAAACCACGGCATACGCTTGACGAAGGGCTCCGTGCCACCATTGACTGGATGAAGGACCACCTGCCGGCATACAAGTCCGGCGTCTACACGGTGTAGGTGGGAAGATGCAGGCAATTATTCTTGCCGGAGGAAAGGGGCGCCGGCTCCTGCCCTATACGACCGTTCTCCCAAAACCGCTGATGCCCATCGGCGACCACCCGATCCTCATGGTCATCCTCCGGCAGCTGAAGCACTATGGCTTCAACCGGGTCACCATCTGCACCGGCTACCTCCACGAGCTGATTCACGCCTATATCGGGGGCTCCGTTTCGACCGGACTTGACATCTCCTATACGCATGAACCCGAACCGCTGGGAACTATCGGCCCCCTGCGCCTCATCCCGAAGCTTGACGACGATTTTCTGGTGATGAACGGCGACATTCTAACCGATCTTGATTTTGCCGCTTTCATGAAAAACCACAGGGACAGAAAAGCGCTGGCGACGATTGCCACCTACCAGCGCGACGCCGCCATCGACTTCGGGGTGCTTGAAAAGGACAACAATGACAGAATTGTGGCATTCCGGGAAAAACCGGTCTACCATTTGGATGTGAGCATGGGTGTGTACGCATTCTCGAAAAAGATCCTCGAATTCGTCCCGAAACAAAAACCGTTCGGCTTTGACCAGCTGATGGTCACGCTTACCAAAAAGAACGCAGAGGTCTACAGCTACCCGTTTGCCGGGTACTGGCTCGATATCGGACGCCCTGACGATTACGCGCGTTCGATCGAGGAGTTCGAGCGGTACAAAGACCGGTTCCTCCCATGACGGTTCTGGTCACGGGCGCAACGGGTTTCACCGGCCGTGCAGTGGTCCGGCATCTTGAAGCGCTTGGCGAGAAGAAGATTGTCGGGCTTGCGCGCACGAGCCCGGAAAATCCCCGCGGGAATTCTCAGGTCAGGATCGTCACCTGTGACCTCCTTGATCCCGCGCGCGTCCATGCAGTTATCGGCTATCTCAGCCCGCACCGGATCATCCACCTTGCCGGGCTGAACCGGGGGACACCTGAAGATCTCCTGAACGCCAACGCTGAGGGGACACGCAACCTGCTAGACGCGGCACGGAAAGCAGATCCCGCGTGCCGGATTATTGTCGTGAGTTCTTCTGCCGTGTATGGGTACGCGGGGCAACAGCCGATCGGTGAAGGTACACCCCTCCGGCCTGTGAGCGATTACGGCGTGAGCAAAACCGCGCAGGAGCAGGTCGCCCTGCTGCATCACGCGGTCAATGGCTCGCAGGTCGCTATTGCGCGCCCGTTCAATCTTGTGGGGCCCGGGCAGCCGCCGTCGTTTATCTGCGGGCGGATTGTACAGCAGGTCATCGAAATTGAAAACGGGCAGAGGGACGCGCTGGACATTCTGGAAGTTACCTCCGCTCGGGATTTCATAGATGTGCGGGATGCAGTACGAGCGTACTGGGTGATCCTGTCCCACCCGGAATTTTCCCAGTTGTGCACAGGCAGGGCATTCAACATCGGTTCCGGGATCACGTATGCTATTTCTGCCGTGATCTCGCTGATTGAAGAGATCACCGGCGATCGTTACACGGTCAGGATCCCAAAAAACCCGCCTGATGTACCGGTCCCGTTCCTTGTGAGCGATACCACCCGGATCCGCGCATTAACCGGCTGGGCCCCTGAAATCCCGTTCAAAGAATCGTTGCATGATATGCTGGATGCCGCGC
>CAZVFG010000158.1:0-2181 GCA_964626125.1 uncultured Methanoregula sp. | reverse complement strand
ATTTCGCCGGCAAGAGCATTCTGATCACCGGGGGGCTAGGCTTCATCGGAAGCAATTTAGCTAGGACTCTGGCCGACCTAGGGGCCCGGGTGACGGTCGTAGACAGCCTTATCCCCGAGTACGGGGGTAATCTCTTCAATCTGAATGGCCATGAAAGCCGGATTCGCATCAACATCGCCGACATTCGTGATGAATTCAGTATGGCTCACCTGGTCCAGGGCCAAGACTATCTGTTCAACCTCGCCGGCCAAACAAGCCACCTCGATTCCATGAAAAATCCTTTTGTGGACCTCGACATCAATTGCCGGTCCCAACTGTTTATTCTTGAAGCGTGCCGCAAACACAACTCTGCCGTCCAGATCGTCTACGCCAGCACCAGACAGATTTACGGCAGACCGGACTTTCTCCCTGTGCATGAAGGCCACCTTCTTCACCCCACCGACGTGAACGGCATCAACAAGATGGCGGGCGAGTGGTACCACATCCTCTACAGCAATGTTTATGGGATCCGAACATGTGCCCTGCGGCTTACCAACACCTATGGCCCGCGCATGAGAGTGAAAGACGCCCGCCAGACTTTCCTCGGGATATGGATCCGAAATCTTCTTCAGGGAAAGACCGTGGAGGTGTGGGGGGACGGGCTTCAGGTCAGGGATTTCAATTACGTGGATGATGTGACTGACGCCATGCTCACCGCTGCGCTCTCCGAACAGAGCAACGGCCAGATTTACAATCTCGGAAGTCGCGAGCGCATCAACTTGAAAGACCTGGCGGCGCTCATGATCAAAGTGCACGGGAAAGGAGACTTTGGGGTGATTCCTTTTCCTGAAGACCGCAAGCCCATTGATATCGGGGACTACTACGCGGATTACAGCAAAATACGGAACGTGTTGCGCTGGAATCCTAGAGTCAGCCTGGAGGAAGGTCTGTCCAGAACGCTTCAGTACTACTACAAGTTTATTAATCACTACCTATGATCCCTCAAACGAGTCCTCTTGCGAATTATCTGTCCAATCAGCGGGCCCTTGACGAAGCCGTTCACAGGGTGTTGAGGGCGGGCCGCTACATTCTGGGAGACGAGACCGCCGCCTTTGAAAAACAGTTCGCCGACTTCATCGGTGTCCCCTATGCCGTGGGCGTGGGAAACGGAACAGAAGCCCTTCATCTTGCCTTGCGGGCATTGGGAGTCGGTCCCGGCGATGAAGTGATCACCGTCTCCCACACGGCCGTGGCGACAGTAGCCGCCGTGGAGATGAGCGGAGCCACTCCGGCCCTGGTGGACATTCACCCCAAGTCCTACACCATGAACGCGGCATTGCTCGACAAAGCGCTATCCGGCCGCACCAAAGCGATCGTGCCCGTTCATCTTTACGGTCAACCCTGCGATCTGGAGCGAATCATACACTTTGCCAATCAACACGGCCTCTTTGTAGTGGAGGACTGCGCCCAGTCCCACGGTGCTCTTTATCAGCAGCGAAGGACCGGGGCATGGGGACATGCCGCGGCCTTCAGTTTCTATCCGACCAAGAATCTGGGATGTTTGGGAGACGGAGGAGCCATCACGACCCGCGACCGTTCCCTCTGTGAAAAACTGAGAGCGCTCCGCCAGTACGGATGGGACCAACACCGAATCAGTCAGGCCGCAGGATGGAACTCCAGACTCGATGAGCTACAAGCGGCTGTGCTCCGCGTGAAGCTGGCACGCCTTGAAGAGAACAACGGAAGGCGAATCCAGATTGCCCGCACCTACCATCATTTCCTCAGCCGAATTCCGGACTTGACTCTGCCCTCCCCGATGGCCGGCACCACCCATGTGTATCACCAATACGTCGTCCGCTGCGCTGAGGACTCCTTGCGGAACCGTTTGATGCATTTTCTGTCCGAGCAGGGAATCCAAACCGCCATACACTATCCTGTGCCGGTTCACTTGCAGCCGGCTTACGTCCATCGCCTTCCCGGATCCGATTCGCTTCCAGTGACGGAAGAGGTGGTCAGGAGAATTGTGTCCCTGCCCATGTTTCCCGAACTGACCGATAAAGAGGTCGATCGGGTGGCAAAGGCCATTGAAGCTTTCTTCTCAAGGAGCGTGTGACCAATGCTCTCCAGGATACCGATCCAGCTCCTAGAACGCTATAGACCCCTCTCGACCTGGGAGGCCTTCTATCTGAGGACACGGTGGCG
>CAZVFG010000157.1:0-2198 GCA_964626125.1 uncultured Methanoregula sp. | reverse complement strand
AGGGGAGACTACGTGTTGCAGGAAATATGCAATTATTTTTCCAGCACCAATACCCGCCGTGTCAGGCTCTTATGCACTCTCTGTTCATGCTGCTGTAACACACGCATATGCTGTGCTGCGATGTCAGAGATATCTTTGTGGGTAACAATAACCGCCCGTTTTCCTCTCCTTAAAACCCTGCGTAATTCCAAAAGCGTATCGTCATAGAGTTGTTCGAGAGAATCATCTTTTTTGATGGAGACTGATTGCCCGTACGGGAGATCTGTAACGACAGCATCAACAGATTCATCATCCAGAGGCAGTCGCGTCGCATCTGCGATAAGCATTGCACTCTCTTTCAGGTTCTGACGGCTCCCCCTGACCATAACCGGATCAAAATCACTTCCTATCGCATCAATGCCCAGCATTACCGCTTCAATCAGGATCCCCCCTGTGCCACAGAACGGATCAAGAAGACGGTCTTTTGGTTGCACACAGGAGATATTCACAAGAGCCCGCGCTATCCGTGGCATCATCACACCGGGATGAAAGAATGACCGTTTCCCGGGATTACGTTTGTCATATGCGCCCCGATCGATGGTATAAAGCACCTTGCCAAAATAGCAGCGACCCCCAGATATAATTGCCCGGTATTCCGATTCCGGAGCAGAAAGATCAACCGGTCCCTTGATCATGGTGCCTATGAGTCGCTCGAATTCCTGCCCGGAACAGTGCTGAACCGTTCTTGTGCCGCCAGAATGCACTTTTTTCACCCGGCCGACAAATGAGTGATCGGTTTCAATCGCAAGATCCTGCAGCAGGTGGCGGAATGATCCGATTTCAGGATCACACTCTCCAAGATACTTAAGAATAACATGCGTCATGGCGAGACGGCGCGTAAGATTGGGATCCGGGCATTCCGCAACCGCGATCTGCGCCCGCTCTGCAACTATCATACCGACACATTCGAGTTCTGCGAAAGGAAGTGTTGGGTTTTCCCCTGAGAGCTCGAAGATCAGCTTCATGCGTTAGAACTTGGGTATAATTACGGAAATAAGTTGAGTGGAAAAATGATCAAAGGGGGATTTGTTGAGATTTGGAGGAGACGTTCACTTTTTTTCCTTTTTCTTTGCCATGAACCCTGAAAAGAGACCCTTTTTTCCACCGCGTTTACCTTCGATCTCAAGGATCTTCTCGTACAGATCTTTTTCTTCACTGCTCACCTGTTTCGGTGTAACAATCTTTACTCGTATGAGGAGATCCCCGGGATGTCCGCGGCGCTTGATGCCTTCACCGTGAACCTTGAGTGCCGTGTTGTACTGGACACCGGAAGGTACATTCAGTTCAATGTGGCGTTTATCGATTGTCTCGATTTCGATGGTTGTCCCCATCACTGCCTGAGATGGTGAGATTTCAATGGTTGTTTCAAGATTATCCCCCTCCCGCCGGAACCGGTCATGGGGCTGGATATAGACTTCGATGAACAGGTCGCCATTCGGAGCACCAAAGTCCCCGGCTTCACCATATCCCCCCATCCTCAGGCGCATGCCATTTTCGATACCTGGTGGGATGTGGATCGTGACTTTTCGTTTGGTCCGTGTATGACCTGAACCCCGGCATTCCCTGCAAACCCGCTCCGGGATCCTTCCCCTGCCGCTACATTGAGTGCAGGTTGTCATGCGGATAAACTGTCCAAATACTGATTGGGAAGCCTGCCGCATCTGACCGCTTCCCCCACATCTCGGGCAGGTATTCTGTTTTTTTGTCTCGCTTCCTGATCCGGCGCATGACGGGCATGGTTCAGTATGCATCACATCAATATCCCGGTCAGTCCCTGTCACAGCATCCTCAAGAGGGATCGAAAGGCGCGTGAGGAGATCTGCACCCGGCTGGGGGCCTGCCCTCCGGTACCCTCCTCCAAAGAAATCAAAGATATCCCCAAAACCGGAGAAGTCAGCGGAAAATCCACCGCCAAATCCACCTCCTCCCGTATAGGATCCTTTCGACGCGTTGGTATACGTCTCGTGCCCCATGTTGTCATACTGCGTGCGTTTCTGAGGATCGGAAAGTATGCTGTAGGCCTCATTAATCTGCTTGAACTTTTCCTCTGCTCCTGCTTCCTTGCACACATCAGGATGATACTTTCTGGCAAGGTTGCGGTACGCCTTCTTGACTTCCTTGTCATCGGCATTTCGTGGTATGCCGAGGATATCGTAGTA
>CAZVFG010000156.1:0-2213 GCA_964626125.1 uncultured Methanoregula sp. | reverse complement strand
CTGATCGATAAAACCATGAACCTGCTGACCCGGCCACCATTTGATTTTTTATTCCGTGAGTATTCTGTTTACGAAAGATAGTCTTATGTAAACAGTGCTATTCGTTTTTTTGCACCTTGCTGTCATACATTAACTAAAAAAATGTAATATGATAACGGTATTATAGTTGGTTCCTCAATGTAACGTGATACAAATCCGGGTGATTTTTGATGGCTGGCAAATTCACAGTTGGGAATTTTCAGACTATTATTGGTTATCAGTTCTGCCATCCCGAGATCCTCCGGCATGCCAGGACACGTCGCCAATACTACCAGGGTAAACATCGTAATAGTGAGGCCGACACCATGAAACCGCTTGCAACCCTGGGTGATGCGGTACTGGATCTTATTGTTATCAACCGGTTATATAAAGTCGGTGAGCGTAACGAAGGGCAGCTTTCTCAGGATAAAGAGAAGGAAGTAAAGAAACAGAAGACCTGTGCCTTAGCGAAACGTCTCCATTATGAGAATTATGTCCGTTGGGGGAAGGGAGAAAAGAAGGCGAAGAGCTGGAACAGCGGGCCCGAAACATTCGATACCTGTATTGAAGCATTGATTGGAGCGGTTTTCCTGGATGCCCAGAGATGCAGGAAGAATGGATTAAAATATGCCGAAAAGATGCTGGAGCGATTGCATTTCTTTGAAGATACCTGATGGCTCCTGTTAAAAATAGTATTTGTCAATAATCCCTTTTGGGCGGGATCACACCCCGGACCCCGCCGCGTGGATGGTCGATGTCACCGGCATAGCGGGGGATGACATGGACGTGGCAGTGCATCACGCTCTGGCCGGCGGCAGGGAAATTGGATGTGGGAAATTTTTACGCCAGGAAAATTTTGTGGCCGGGTTTTCTGGCTTTACAATGTTTTATTTCCGGTTGGCTCATCCAGCAGCCACTTCCAGACAGGAAGAACCTGTACCGTATGCCCGTCACGGATAATATCTTCTTCCTGGTGGTACGTGAGGATCATTCCATGGCCGGCCTTCAGTGTCTGCATCGCTTCGGCCAGGCCGTCGAGTTCCCGTTCCCGGTTCTCCGGTGATATCTCATAACAGACCTGGATCGCGGTTGTTACCTTTCCCTGTTTTTCGATGACAAAATCGCATTCGGAGGCATTCTTGAAGAAGTACACCGGGTCTTTTCGCCGCAGCAGCTCGATGAAGACGAGGTTTTCAAGCAGGCGCCCCCGGTCCCCGGAGAACCGGAACGCGACTGCGTTGCGCATACCATTGTCGATGCAGTAGATCTTCTTGTCATTGACGTACTGTTTTTTTAAGGAATAGTCGAACTTGAACAGTTCGAAGACGAGGTACGCCTCCTCAAGGAATCCCACGTAATCCCGCACGGAGACGACGCTTTTGAACCCGAGTACTTTTTTTAAGGCATTATAACTTGCCGTATTTCCTGTGTTCGTGAACAGGTAATGGGCAAGCTGGCGGAACGCTTTTACTTCCCGGATCCCGGACCGCCCGATGATGTCCCGGAACAGGATGTCGTCGTACGTCCGCTTCAGGTACTCGGTATCCGCATATTTCAGGTACTCGGGAAACCCGCCCCCGGTGAGGTAGCGGTCGAACTCCGCAAGGATTGCCGCTTTCTTTTTTGTTGTGATCCGGTCAGTGCTGACCGAATAAAACTTCAGCACTTCCCTAAAGGAGAAGGGGTACAGCGTGATCTTTGCGTACCGGCCGGTGAGGTGCGTCCCGAGTTCCAAAGAGAGAAGTTTTGCGTTTGAACCGGTCAGGAACACCTTATAGCCTTCGTCATGGATCCTCCGGACAAACCTCTCCCAGCCGGCAACATTCTGGATCTCATCGATGAAGATGACTTTAGTGCCCGGGTGGACCTTTTCAAACACGAGCAGTAAGGTAGGGACGTCCGCAAGGGAAAAATCCAGCAGCCGGTCATCGTCAAAATTGATGTACAGGAATTCCTTGTAGAACGCGGAGAACTGCCGCAGCAGCGTGGACTTGCCGCTCCTGCGGATACCGGAGATCACGGTGATCTGGCCGGTCCTGCAGTACCGTTGTATGTCGACTTCCCGCGGGATGCCGGTGTCCCGGGCGAGGAACGATTCTTTCTGGCTGAATACCAGTTCTTCCAGCTGTGATGCGGTAAACATGTACATTACCAATGTATACTTTATTGGGTTTATTTACATTGCTAATGTATAA
>CAZVFG010000155.1:0-2260 GCA_964626125.1 uncultured Methanoregula sp. | reverse complement strand
CGATCTGCATGGAAGCGGGCATGTTTGCGATACGCAAAGAGCGTGCCTCGATCACCCACCAGGATTTCCTGTGGGCCATCGAAAAGGTGACCACGGACTTCAACCGGCACCGTATTGCCGATGTTGAAGGCGCGATGTTCGCGTAACGTGGTTCATCAGAATTTTTCCCTGTTTTTTGTCAGATACGCGAAAAAAAGGCAATTTTTATCCGCTCTTGTAGTTGAACGGGGTACCGTCAACAAGGTTCCCGTATTTATGGTAAAACCATCGTTTCGTCAGTTCGACAAGGATAAGGTAGGAGATAACAAGCCCGATAAGGACGGCAAAGAAGTCTGCCGGCGGAGGGACGAAACCGAAGATCCTGCCCAGCATGGTGAACGGCAGGGCGCATGCAACGGCAATGACCAGCAGCGTGCTGACAACAAGGTACACACTCGGCCGGCTTGTATAAAACGGCACTCTCCTCGTCCGGATAACGAAGATGACGGCGACCTGCGTGCAGACGGATTCAATGAACCATGCGGTCTGGAACAGGGCGCCGGTAGCATGGAAGACATAAAGCATGATAACGAACGTAAGGTAGTCAAAAAGCGAACTGATGGGCCCGAAGATGCTGATGAATCTCCTGATAAAGACGATATTGAGGTGTTTCGGGCGCTGTGCGTACTCATCATCCACGGAATCCGTGGGGATCGTTGTCTGGGAAATATCATAGAGCAGGTTGTTCAAGAGGATCTGGATGGGGAGCATCGGGAGGAACGGCAAAAAGAGGGAAGCTCCCGCAACGGAAAACATGTTCCCGAAGTTGGAACTCGTCCCCATCATGATGTACTTGAGCGTGTTCATAAACGTCTTGCGCCCCTCGATCACCCCGTCATGAAGTATGCGCAGGTCGTTTTTTACCAGGATGATATCGGCCGATTCCTTGGCGATGTCAACAGCATTGTCCACCGATATCCCGATGTCTGCTGTCCTGATCGAAGGGGCATCATTGATCCCGTCTCCGAGGAACCCGACCACATGGCCGTTCTTTTTTAAGGCATTGATGATCCGGTCTTTCTGGACAGGAGTCACCCGCGTGAAAATGTTGTTCTGCTCGACGATTTGGGCAAGCGCTTCATGGTCCATTTCTGCTATCTTTTGTCCGCTCATCACACCCCTGACGGTATAACCGAGAGATTCGCAGGTCCTGCGGGTGACGAGTTCATTGTCCCCGGTTAGGATCTTGACCTCGATCCCCGCGCTCTGGATAAGGCGGACGGACTCCCCTGAGGTCAGCTTGGGCGGATCGATAAAGGCGACATAGCCCAAAAAGATCATGCCATTTTCATCATCGGTCGCATACCGGGTCTTACCGGGCTCAACAGGACGGTACGCCACGCCGAGGGTGCGGAACCCCTCGGTGCTCAGTTTTATGTACTGCCGGGTAACCCTCTCCGTATACTCATTATTGAGCGGGACAACGCCGGCTCCCGTATCGCAGGAATCGCAGATCCGTATGACCTCTTCGGGCGCGCCCTTGGTTATAAGGGTGGTAGCAGAGGGATCCGAGACGACAATTGACGCCCGTTTCCGGATAAAATCGAACGGGATCTCATCGACCTTTGCATAGGAACCGATATCCAGTTCGCGGAAGCGCAGTATGGCATCGTCAAGCGGGCTTTTCAATCCGGTCTGGAAATAGCTGTTCAAAAACGAGTACAAAAGGACGCGGTCGCTGTCGGTGCCGTCGATGCCGACATGCTTGATCAGCGAGATCCTGTTCTCGGTAAGTGTACCGGTCTTGTCGGTGCACAGGACGTCCATGCTCCCGAAATTCTGGATGGATGCAAGGTGCTTTACGATCGCACCCTTCCTCGACATCGCGATCGCACCGTTCGACAGGTTGATGGAGAGGATCATGGGTAAAAGTTCCGGGGTCATCCCGACTGCAAGCGCAACGGCAAAGAGGAGAGAATCGAGGATCCCGTGGTGCAGCAGGGCATTGACAAAAAAGACAAAGATGACAAGGAAGAACACTAACCGCATCATCAGAAGCCCGAAGCTGTTAATCCCCCTCTCGAACTCGGTCTCGGGCGGGCGCTCCCCCAGCATCTTTGCAATCCTTCCGTACTCTGTTGCGGATCCCGTCCGCGTCACGATTGCGTTTGCCGCCCCGCTGACGACCGATGTGCCCAAAAAGACGCTGTTTTCCCGGTCAGCCGGCTGGTCAGCTGGTTTGCCAGTGGTAGTGGTCTTCTCGACCGGATACGGTTCCCCG
>CAZVFG010000154.1:0-2302 GCA_964626125.1 uncultured Methanoregula sp. | reverse complement strand
CATGTACCTCTCGAGCTCGCGCTTCCGGTACTCGGACTGGGTCTGGGCATAGAGCCTCGCGGTCTGAGGGAGAAGCCCCTCCCACTCACCGGTATGAGACCAGTGCGCGTCCCCGTTCTTCATGCTCATCGAGAACTTCATCCGCTCCGTTGAGCCGTACATCAGGGCGTTGTACTGTTCCGGGTTCAGGTCCTGGATCGGTGTCAGCACATCGAACCCGAAGTGCTTTGCCACGGTCGCGAGGTACTGCCCGCGGAACCCGTCCATCGGGTTCCGGTACGGGGCGACAGCGCCATCCGCGATGCAGCGGCGCTTGTCCGGGATGATCAGGTCGGGGTCGAACTCCATCCTGACTCCAAGGCCATGGCACTCCTCGCAGGCACCGAACGGGCTGTTGAACGAGAACATCCGTGGCTGGAGTTCCTCGAATGCGAGGCCGCAGACCGGGCACGCCATGAGCGAGGAATAGGTCGACTCGTCCCCCTGCTCACCCGCAACAAGCACGAGCCCCTCTGACTTTTTCAGCGCGTTCTCCACCGCCTCGGCAAGCCGGGAGCGGTCGGAGGTATCCAGCCGGTCGATCACGATCTCGATGTCCTGTTTTTTGTACCGCTCCAGGCTGACCTCCTCGTCGGTGCGGATGATCTCCCTGTTCACCCGGACCCGGGTGTAGCCCTCCCTGTTGAGGTCGCGGAGGAGCTGCTGGTACGTGCCCTTCTTCTGCCGGACAACCGGGGAAAGGATTGTCACCATGCCCGGGTGCTCTGCGGAGATCCGGTCGGCGATCCGGTCGGGTGTCTGGGACGCGATCGGGATGTTATGATCCGGGCAGTAGGGCGTCCCGATCCGGGCATACAGGAGGCGGAGGTAATCGTAAATTTCGGTTGTTGTCCCGACCGTGCTGCGGGGGTTCTTACTCGTTGTCTTCTGCTCGATCGAGATCGCGGGCGAGAGCCCCTCGATGCTGTCCACGTCCGGCTTGTGCATGAGCCCTAAAAACTGGCGGGCGTACGTGGAGAGCGATTCGACATACCGCCGCTGCCCCTCGGCATACAGGGTATCAAACGCGAGCGTCGATTTTCCGGAACCCGAGACACCGGTGATCACGACAAGCTTGTCGCGGGGTATTTCGACATTGATATTTTTTAGGTTGTGCTGGCGTGCGCCTTTGATGATGATATCTTTCATGCTCTGGTGCTGTACCAATCGCTTGCGGACTTTATAGGGATAGGGGTCGGGGCACGAGGGAGTAAGGGGGCGCTCCATAGGGTATTGTATCGTTCGGAGCCATCTGGCAGTTATCTGGCGATTGAAAAATCATATCTGTATGTGATGATGATATTTTTGATAGGGATTTTATGGATGTACAAGGCTACCCGCAGAGTATTATCCTTGAGGGTAAAAACGTCACAACGCTCGATCAATTTGTCATCAGGTTCGCAGAAATCCTGTCACACTGTTCAGACTATGTCATTGTCAGCGGGTATGTGTCCATCATCTTCGGCAGATCGCGGGGTACTGAAGATATCGATATTCTCATCCCGTGGATGGAGAAAGAGACATTTGCCCTCCTGTTCTCGCGCCTTGAAAAAGAGGGGTATTATTTCCTCAACCCGGAAGACCGGTCAGGTCTATATGAAATGCTTGTTGGCAGAATGGGGATTAGAGCCGCCCGAAAGGAGACCATCATTCCCAATATCGAGATAAAGTTTGCAAAGGATGATTATGACAGATATGCCCTTGACCACAGGACAGCAGTTGAGTTCTCCGGCAACCGGTTGTTCATCTCACCACTAGAGCTCCAGATTGCCTATAAGCTGCATCTCGGCAGCGACAAGGATATTGAGGATGCCGTGTATTTGTGGGATATATTTAAGGAGAACCTAGACGCACCATTGCTCAGGAAATTTATGCAGTCGCTCCGGGTGCGGGGGGATGACGTTGGAATTATCGTTTGATAGAGAAAAGAACCGGGAACAGCGGCTCCACTTCATCCATGAGTACGCTGCATGGGTAAAGAGCGTCCCCAACGAGGTATGGAGTCGTCAGCAGGCAGTCCTGATCGACAGTTTCATGGAAAACTCCCGGAACTTTTCCATGCCGGTTGAAAGGTATCTCGCGCTCACTGACCGGAACTATCGGCAAAAAAGGAAACGATCATAAGGTAAAGATACCATCCATTGCATTTTTTTTCCCATAACGACCAGCCTCAATAAATGCCGGAATTATACCTAAAGTTCAAATCTAAAAAGAATATTGCATACCACTATATTATCAAACCGAAAATTTCAATGATCTTTTT
>CAZVFG010000153.1:0-2318 GCA_964626125.1 uncultured Methanoregula sp. | reverse complement strand
TCTCCTTGACGATTCTGGTCCGATTCTCAGTGGAGCCGCCGTATTGATCCTCACGACGGTTGGTCCGCGGTGACAAAAAGGAACTCAGAAGCCAGCCGTGTGTCAATGATCGCCTCAATCGAGCCACCGATGATCGCCGTAATGGAGCCACTTGAAAGTGCCCTCAAAGCATCTTCGGACGGCCTCTCAAATTAGGGTTTTTCACCTCCTTTCGGGGTTGTGATTTCGGCTGTTTTCTCCGGGTTTTCACTGGCTCCATTTTGGGTTTTTGGAGTCGGCTGAGTGGCCCGGTAGCTCTTTCCGTCGAGCACGATCTTATAGGCTCCATGCCGAAGGCGGTCAATGGTCGCCGCCCCGAGAATCCGGTTAGGAAAGGCTTCGGTCCATTCCGGGATGTCCAGATTGGATGTAACGATGGTGCTTTTGCGTTCATAGCGCTCGGCGATGACATCGTGGAAGTCTTCATCCTGGGATCCCTGCAGGGGTTTCAGGCCGAAGTCGTCGATGATCAGAAGATCCACGGCGGCCAGTTTGGCAAAGTGCCGTTCATAGCCATTGTTGGCCCTGCCGGCGTTCATCTGGGCGAGCATCTTGGAGACTGTGGTAAACAGAACATCGTAACCGGCCCGGATGGCGCAATGTCCCAGGGCCTGGGCGATATGGCTTTTCCCGGTTCCGCAGGGGCCCACGATGAGGATGGGCACTTTCTCTTCGATAAAGCGGCAGGAAGCCAGGTCGGTGATCAGGGCGCGGTTGATGTTGGGGTTGAAGGTAAAGTCGAACTCCTCCAGGGTCTTCTGGTTACGGAAGTTGGCCCGGCGCAGAGCGGAGGCGAGCCTCTTATGGGTCCTGCGGGCAATCTCATCGGTGACGATGGTGGCCAGAAAGTCCATGTAGGACAGCTGATGATCGATGGCCTGGCGGTTACGGGATTCCAGAGAGTCCAGGATTCCGGAGAGGCGCAGCTGTTTGAGCATGGGGATAATCTCGGGCATGGGGTTCATGAGAGCCTCCCTTCCCAGCTGAGCTGCAGCTCGGCCGCCGGCCGCAGGAAGCGAGCGGTGTCCGTGTAGGTGGAGGAAAGGGGGAGGCGGTTAGCCGGGTCAGGGAGTGGGCTCTGATCCAGCCCCTGCACTAGGATGCTCTTGACGGTCCGGTATCTGGGGTTGTCAAAGAACAAGGCCCGCTGGCAGGCGCCCTCCAGACGGGCGGTCCCGTACTTTTTCGACAGGGCGACGATCCCCTGGGCAGCCCGCAGGTTGTCCAGCACCCGGTCGGCAAAGAGCTGCTGGATGAGCCGATGGCAGTCCGGGCCGACCGATTCGGCTTGCCGCAGGCACCACTGAGGGTCCTGCATCTTATAGGCGATGGCCTCCGGGGGCAAATGCTCATCCACGGTGGAGCGGGCGCCGGGTTTACGCAGGCGGGGATGAGCGGCCACTAACTCCAGGTTGTGATAGAGCTTGACACTGCTGTCGGTGGCTTTGAGCCACAACGGCCGATGCACCAGGCGGAAGGGGGCCGAGTAGGCGACCTTCTCAAAACGCACGTGGCAGTCCCCATGCAGCTTGAGTTGAGTCCAGGTAGCGATCTGGACCGGCACGTCGGGAAGGCGGCGCAGAAGATGTTTTTCGCCTTCGGCAAACAAGGTCAGGGGCTTTTGTTTGGTGGTGCCATGGATACGATTGCCGGCAGTCTCCATCACCCACTGCTTCAGTTGAGCGTTGGCATCGATAATGGTTCGATAGTGGCGTAAGGGAACGAAGCGGTTCTTTACGTACTTAACCCCGGCTTCCACACGACCCTTCTTTTCGGGATCGGCTGGCGGACAGGGGGAGATCACAAATTCGTAGCCTTCCGCCAGTTCCCCGTAGGAACGCTGGACCTCCGGGTCCCGGAAGCAGGCCCGGGTAATGGCGCACTTGGGGTTGTCGATGATCAGCTTGGCCGGAACCCCGTTAAAGTGCTCGAAGGCCCTGCGGTGGCAGGCTAGCCAGGTCTCCACCTTCTGGTTGGTGACGACCTCGGCATACATATGCCGGCTGAAGCAAAGGGTCATGACGAAGATCCAGGTGGGAATGACTTCTCCGGTAAAAACATCCGTGATGGTAGGGCCTTTACCAAAATCCACCTGGGCGGCCTCGGCCGGGGCAAAGTCCAGGATACAAGTGGCGTGAGGATGTTGTTTTTTCAGTTGCTGAGCCAGCCGCCGCACCGATGAATAACTGCCTGGAAACCCGAATTGATTCACCAGCGCTTCATGAATGGTGCTCAAGCGTACCCCTTTATCGGTCCACTGCTGGATCTGCTGTTCGTAG
>CAZVFG010000152.1:0-2382 GCA_964626125.1 uncultured Methanoregula sp. | reverse complement strand
CCTCCCCATGAAGATGTACGAGCTCTCCACGTACTCGTTCCGGCACGAGCAGAAGGGCGAGGTGATCGGGCTCAAGCGGCTGCGGGCATTCACGATGCCCGATATGCACACACTCTGCACGGACATGCCTGAGGCGCTGAAATGTTTTGAGGAGCAGCTTGCCATGGGCTGGAAGACGGGAAAGGACTTTGAGACAAAACTCGTCCCCGCGTTCCGGTGCACCAGGGATTTTTATGCAGAGCACGAGGCATGGGTCAAAAAAATTGTCAGAGAGTCCGGCTGCCCGATGCTGATCGAAATCCTCTCCGACCGGGTCCACTACTGGGTCGCAAAGATCGACCTCGCGGCAATCGACGGGCAGATGCGCCCGATCGAGAACCCGACCGTCCAGATCGATGTCGAGAGCTCGACACGGTTCAACATCAAGTACCACCAGGAGGACGGCACCGTCGTTCACCCGCCAATCCTCCACTGCTCACCGACGGGCAGTGTTGAGCGCGTGATCTGCGCCATCCTTGAACATGTGTCGACGCAGGCAGTCCCTTCGCTCCCACTGTGGCTCTCGCCGGTGCAGGCCCGGGTCGTGCCGGTCGCCGAACGCCATGGTGCATTCGCACAGGGAATCTGCACCACACTCAATGCCGCAAACGTACGCACCGATCTCGACGACCGTGACGAGAGTGTCTCAAAGAAGATCCGCGAAGCCGGCATGGACTGGGTGCCGTACGTGATCGTGGTCGGTGACGAGGAAGAAAAGAACAGGAACCTGACCGTCACCATCCGCAGGAAGTCGCAGCCAAACAAGCCGCACAAGGAAAAGATGACGGTCGATGCACTCGTCTCACTGGTGAAAGAGGAGACGGAAGGAATGCCATTCCGCCCGCTCTACACGCCGCAGATGTTGTCTAAGAAGGCACGGTATATCTGATTTTTTTTATTAAATTCTAAAAAACGGTTCTGGAGAAATCCTGTTTTAAAGCATTCTCAATAGTTCATGCCATTGAAAAAATTATGTGAAATTTATTTCTCCCATGTTCCGCGCCTTTTTTTGTCCGGCAGGCTGCAGCATCACGGATTGTTACATCTGATAACTGCTCCATCACTAGATCAACCGACTCATTCACCAAGATTATAGAAACGAATTTTAATAGATGGTCGATAATTTCCTCATCCTGCCTGAAATGAATACCTCTCTTGCCTTCTATTGCAGTATCCAATGTACTATAAACCAAAAAATTATTCATTTCACATCCAAAGATATCGGGATCACTAACAACTTCTGAGCCATGCAACGAAAAATTTAATTCAAAGCACTGACTTTTAGATAGGGAAGATATATGGTGACACCAAAAGATCTTGGAAAGGAATTCCCGAGTGTTATCGATCGTGCTTATAAAGAATCCAAGAGGCACCTAAAGGTTGTCGATATCATGAGCGGGAACGTCGTTGCGACAACGCCCGAAACCTCGATGGATGAAGCTGCAAAGATCATGGGTGAGAAACACATCGGGAGCTTGATTGTGGAAAAATACGGCATGCCGATCGCCATAGTCACAGAGAGGGATCTGCTGACCAAGGTGCTGGCAGAGGATATGAGTCTTGCGGACACGAACGTAGAACGTGTAATGTCCTACCCGCTCATCAAGGTATGTCCGACGACCGAGATCAGGGAAGCAGCACGGACGATGATACGGAGAAAAGGACGGCTTGCCGTTTTCGAATGTGGAGAACTTGTGGGGATTATCACCGCGTCTGATCTCATCCGCAGTCTGCCCGAGGCACCTGAAACCAGCCTTTCGGTGGACGACTTCATGACAAGGAAGGTTGTGACTGTCGACAAGAAGGCAACCATTGCCAGTGTGGCGGAAATCATGGGAAGAGACAGGATCGGCAGCGTAATTGTCACCCTCAAGAAGGGATCACGGGGGATCTTTACGGAACGGGATCTTCTCTCTACCTTCCTTGCAAAAGAGATGCCGTTGAACGTTGCGGTTGGCGAGGCTTCCTCATCGCCACTTATAACGGCACCGGCGGGCATCAGCATTCATGAGGCTGCCAAAATTATGGCATCAAGGCACATCCGAAGGCTCCCCATTGTCAGGGACGGTGAGCTGGCAGGCATCATCACCGCTCGCGATCTTGTCGAGGGCTATGCGAAATAATCCACACCTTTATCCAATGGCCAGTATTATTTTTTAGAGAGAATTAATCTCAGGATCCTTACTTTTCAACAGGTTTTATTTATGTGGTTGAGTTCTTCGTAGTTGCATCCTGTTTTAGGTCAAAGTCCCCTTGTTGCCAATTTTATAGGTAATGCGTAGGTTGCTATACATCTTTCCGATAAGTGTCCGGACGATATCCCGTTCGATGAATGATTCCAGC
>CAZVFG010000151.1:0-2387 GCA_964626125.1 uncultured Methanoregula sp. | reverse complement strand
AAGGGAGAGATTCTGCTCGGCGGCCCCTGCATTATGAAGGGCTACTACAAGAACCCCAGGGCCACCCGCGAGGCCATCGAAACCGACCGCGACGGCGTTCGCTGGCTGCACACCGGCGACCTGGGCTATCTCGGCGAAGACGGCAGCCTCTATATCACAGGCCGAAAAAAATTCCTGATTGTTCTGCCCGGCGGAAAAAACGTCAATCCCGAGATTGTCGAGTCCGCCCTTTCAGAGGCCAGATTCGTCCGTGAGATTCTGGTTGTTCCAGGCTTCAAAAAGGACTCAGCCGGCATAGTCGAAGAGACCGTCCGCGCGATTGTCCTGCCCGCCTGGGATACCATAGAAACCCACACGAATCGTTCTTCCGCCGATCTGGCCGCCCAGCCCGAAATCCTCAAAACGCTCGTTTGGCAGAGCATCAACGAATGTCAGCAGAAAAGCAGGCAGCTCTCTTCTTTCGAGAAAATCTCCCCCGCGCACCTCGAAATAAGAATTGAAGAATTCGAGAAGACCTCCACCGGCAAAATCAAACGCCAGGCCTATATGAACCTGTAACAACGACCAGGCGTTTTTGACTCTTCACAGCAGGGTGGCAGCCTCAATCCGCCGCAGGCGGATTGGGGATGGGTGGACTCGCGTCCTCATATTTTTGAAGCCACAACTCGGTTGCATATCGCGGGATGCCCCGCTATAATTGCTCCCAACGTAATCAGCTTGTGAACCGTACACTAAGGATATGGAGGCACACAAAATGTCGCAAAGAAAGATAACTTCAACAGCCGCAGAAAGTTCCGATAAGCTAAGTCGCCGCCGGTTCGTTGCCGGCGCAGGCGCCGCCGCGCTGGCCTTTACCGTAGTCAAGCCCGCCCTCGTCCGCGGCGCGCAGGCCAATTCAAAAATCAATCTCGGCCTGATAGGCTGCGGCGGACGCGGGACCTGGATTGCCAATCTCTTCAAACAGCACGGTGGATACAATATCGTCGCCATCTCGGACTATTTCTCGGACAGGGCCGATTCCGCCGGCGACAATCTGGGCGTGGACAAGGCCAATCGTTTCACCGGCCTATCCGGCTATCGCAAGCTCATCGAGAAGGTCGATGCCGTCGCGATTGAGACCCCGCCCTATTTCCACCCCGAGCAGGCCGCCGCTGCCGTGGACGCCGGCAAGCACGTCTATGTCGCCAAGCCCATTGCCGTCGATACGCCCGGCTGTCTAAGCATCGGCGATTCCGGCAAGAAAGCCACCGCCAAAAAGCTCTGCTTCCTCGTCGATTTTCAGACCCGCGCCGACCAGTTTTATATGAGGCCCTCAAGCGCGTCCACGCGGGCGCCCTGGGCGACGTTGCCTTCGGCGAGGCAATCTATCACGCCGGCTGCCCCTTCGGAAGAATGTACGACACCTGGCGGGCCGACCCCAATAATCCCGAGAACCGCCTCCGCGCCTGGGGACTCGACAATGTCCTCTCCGGCGACATCATCACCGAGCAGAACATCCACACCCTCGACGTGATGAACTGGATTATGGGCGTCGATCCGCTCTGGGCCGTCGGCACGGGCGGACGCACGATTCGCCCCGTCGGAACCTGCTGGGACCATTTCGCCATCCTCTTCCAGTACCCCAACGACACCGGCATTACATTTAGCTCTCGCCAGTCCGATGGTTTCGGCACGCAGCCCGAAGGAATAAGAAACCGGATGTTCGGCTCAAACGGCGTCCTCGAAACCGAATACGGCGGACAGGTCCTCATCCGCGGCAAGGGCGATACGTTCTATCGCGGCGGAAGCAGCCCCGGAATCTACCAGGAAGGTGCGGTCGCCAACATCGCAACCTTCCATAAGAGCATTACCGAAGGCAAATTCGATAACCCGACCGTTTCTGAGAGCGTCCGCAGCAACCTGATTACTATCCTCGGTCGAACCGCCGCCTACGAAAAACGCCAGGTCGCCTGGAAAGAAATCATCGACAACAAAAACAAACTCGACGCAAACCTTAAAGGCTTGAAAGCGTAGAATGCTGTGGATCGCGAACACCCCGTGCTTACCGCTAAATGAGGTTAGTGGGGTATTCTGTGCATGTCCGGGGGCACGATTGTGTTCGCCAAATAAATGTGCTCTGGTGAAAAGGGGCCAGCGACAAAGAATGATATTTGCCGCTCTCAGGCGAGCGAATCCAATGTGCAATTCAATAGACTGAGATACCTGTGGGCGGCCGGGGCGTTGGCGACCCTATAGATTCTACCTTCAAATGTAGACGCGAGGTGCTGCTGCTGAGTTCATGAACCTCAAAAATGCTGTGAAAGCCGGTTTGATCTGTCTCATTGCCTGCTCTGCGGTTCTTATTGTCGTTGTAAGAACGGGTTGTAGTTCGTTCGGAGGAGTCGGCC
>CAZVFG010000150.1:0-2388 GCA_964626125.1 uncultured Methanoregula sp. | reverse complement strand
TGGCAGCGTTCCTCTCAGCAGGGCTGCTCGCCTACGTGATCATCCCCGGCCTGCTGGTGATGTGGGACCGGGTGCTGGACCACATGGAGCAGAACGGTCCGGCAGGGGCAGACAGAAAACCGTAACGGGTGAACAAAGGGCAGGGGGAAAATCCCCTGCTTTTCTTTCCTTTCATTCATGTAACGTAAACCGGACGCAGGATTATCCAGAAAGACGGATTTAGGACGAAAACGACCTTCTCACAGAGCTTTAATGAATACATTTTTTACTCAATTGAGTACAATATGTACTCATGCTGGAAGCGCTTATCTCGTCAAAGACCCGGGTGAAGCTCCTGGGCCTGTTCCTCCTCAACCCCGGTAGTGAATACTATCTGCGCGAGATCGTCCGCATGACTGGTGAGAACTACAATGCGGTGCGCCGGGAACTTGCAAACCTCGAATCGTTTGGCCTCATCAGCGGGCAGAAAAAAGGCAACCAGCAGTACTTCACCGTTAACCGCAATTTTTTCCTGTATGACGAGCTCCAGAAGATCGTGCTCAAGAGCGAGGGGGTTGCCCAGGTCCTCAGGGAGCATCTTGTGCAGGCCCCTGCGATCAGGTGTATGTTCATCTACGGATCGTTTGCCCGGGGAGAAGCCGGGGAAAAGAGTGACATTGACCTGTTCATCGTTGGTGATGTGGAGGAAAACGACCTGCTGCCTCTCATCCGGCGAAGCGAGGAAGAGGTACACCGCGAGATTAACTACACGCTCATGCGGGCAGAGGAATTCAAAGACCGGAAATCATCGGGCGATCCATTCGTAACAAATGTATTGAATGAAAAAAGAATCATACTGACCGGGACCTGTGATGACTGACGACCTTGAACGGGAACGCCTGATAAAAAAAATCCCGTTTGACGAAAAAAAAGTGGCTGATGCACTGGCACTTGCCGGCCGCGACATAACAACCGCACGGGCAATCCTTTCCCACGACAGGGACTGGGCGTACACCATTGCCTACAATGCAGTCCTTTCGGCCGGCCGGGCACTGATGTTTTCGAAAGGATTCCGCCCCGATGGTGCACACCAGCATATCGCGGTTGTCAGGTTCGCTTCAATCTATCTTGATGAGCAGGACGCCATGGCATTTGAGCGCATGAGGCGCAAGCGGCACGGTACAGTATATGACACAGCAGGAACAGTATCGCGGGCAGAAGCGGAGTCAGCAATCCGGATGGCTGAAAAGATTCTCGGTTCAATCAGGGAACTCATCATGAAGAAGACATAACCATTGTTGTATCCCCGTCTCCTTTATCCCGTTTTTACGCCAAGCAAAAAATGTTTATTGCGCCCTGATACGAGAAGAACGGAGTTCTTCGATTCCTGTCGACGGGATCGACACGTCGCCAAAACGTGTCGAAAAATCCCCCCGGTTTCGACACATCGTTACGGCCCGGCAAGCAGTTTCAGGAGTGCGGGGTGGAGGAATATCTTTTCGCGCCCCACCTTGCGCGACTCAAGGATGCCGATCTCTTCGAGTTCCTGCAGGTATTCTGCCGCGGTCTGCCGCTGTGCAATCCCGGCCCCTACACATTTCTTCCGCACGCCCTTTGATTCAAGCTCGACGGGTGGAGGGAGCAAAGGAAGAGCGGTGTAGGGGCTGCGGGGATCAAATTTCATGTGCCGGTCCTCCGGAGGATGGAAATGACGGGTCTCTGATCAACACATTGCTCTTTTGGAAAAATATAGTATTCTTCTGGCCCGGCTCTGGTCACTTCTTTGCCGCTTTCCTGAAGATCTTGGCAGGCTGTGGCCGGTCCTCGTGCGTGCCATGGTCCACGTTCAGGTCCTGTCCTTCGGGCCGGGTGTGGGGATGGTGCCGGGGAGGGAGTGCCGTTTTCTTTGTGGGGCGGTGCTTTGGATGGGGGTGCGGGTGGTCCTCGGGATGGTGCCGGTCTTCTTCTTCGTGGCGCTCCTTGTCCGGGCTGGTGTCGGATCCCGTATGGGATTTGGGATAATCCCGCTGGCGGTCAGGGCGGCGTCTCGACGTCATAGTCAATACTTCTGCTGTCTGCCAATAAAGCAATTCCTCCGGGTATTCATCAGACAGACAGGTGCAGGAAGGCAGGCATGGACTGCAATCAGCTGGCAGTATTGTCCTGCCGGTAAAATGATGCTGATGGATTAATTCCGTGGGGTCTTCCCACGTACAAAGGAATAAAATATATCAGTGGCTGGGCAAGTAAAAAATATAGAATACAAAAAACTCCGAAAGCAATAATGATAACAATTACCATTTTCTCCCATAAGGGCAATTCTGCAAATAAACCAAAGATACCACCGCCACCATGCCGCGCCATGCCTTGCATTACTATTTCTGGTAATTATTGCTTGCGATTTTAACG
>CAZVFG010000149.1:0-2663 GCA_964626125.1 uncultured Methanoregula sp. | reverse complement strand
CCAAGGCATGCAAAACCACACAGCCGACTCGATCAAGTCGCTGGAGGGCTACGACCGTGCCTGGTGCGAGGAGGCACAAAGCCTGTCGCAGCGCAGCCTGGACCTGCTGCGGCCAACCATCCGCAAGCCCGGCTCAGAGCTGTGGTTCACGTGGAACCCCAGCCAGGCCAGCGACCCGGTCGATCACTTGCTGCGCAGTGACCAGCCGCCACCCGACGCTGTGGTGGTCGAGGTCAACTACAGCAACAACCCCTGGTTCCCCGACGTGCTGCGCTTCGAGATGGAGTACGACCTGTCCCGAGACCCGGACAAGTACGCTCACGTCTGGCGCGGTGCCTACCTGCAAAACAGCAGCGCTCGCGTCTTCCGCAACTGGCGCGTCGAGGAGTTCGAGACGCCACCGGACGCCATCCACCGGCTCGGTGCCGACTGGGGCTTCGCATCCGACCCGACCGTGCTGGTGCGCTGCCACATCATTGGCCGCACGCTCTACATCGACGAAGAGGCCTACATGGTCGGCTGCGAGATCATCAACACGCCCGAGCTGTTCATGCAAGTGCCCGAGGCCGAGAAGTGGCCCATCGTGGCCGACAGCTCCCGGCCCGAGACGATCAGCCACATGCGCAAGCACGGCTTCCCCAAGATCATGGGCGCGGTCAAAGGTGCCAAGTCGGTCGAGGAGGGCGTCGAGTGGCTCAAGTCCTACGACATCGTGGTGCACCCACGCTGCACGCACACCATCGACGAGCTGACGTTCTACAGCTACAAGACCGACCCGCTGACCGGCAAGGTGCTGCCAGTGCTCCAGGACAAGAAGAATCACGTCATCGATGCGCTGCGATATGCTTGCGAGGGCGTGCGCAGGGCGGTACCCGTTACACGGTCCATAAACTTCACGCCATTGCCAGTGAACAGTAAATGGTGAGAAAATACTTGAAACGAGGGCGAAAATATGGCACGCATTTCAAAAGAGCAATTCCTAAGCACCCTGCACGACGATGCGCTAAAGCAATTTAACGACATCCAGACTGCCCTGCGCGACGAGCGCCTGCAGTGCCTGCAAGACCGGCGCTTCTACAGCCTGTGCGGTGCGCAGTGGGAAGGGCCACTCTGGGACCAGTACGAGAACAAGCCCAAGTTCGAGGTCAACAAGATCATGCTGTCGGTGATCCGCATCGTCAACGAGTACCGCAACAACCGCATCACGGTGGACTACGTCAGCAAGGACGGCGAGAACGACAAGCTGGCCGACACCTGCGACGGCCTGTACCGTGCCGACGAGCAGGACAGCGTGGCCGACGAGGCCTACGACAACGCCTTCGAGGAGGCAGTGGGCGGCGGCTTTGGTGCCTGGCGTCTGCGCACCGTCTACGAGGACGATGAGGACGAGGAAAACGAGTATCAGCGCATCCGCATGGAGCCTATCTTCGATGCTGACAGCTCGGTGTTTTTTGACCTCAACAGCAAGCGCCAGGACAAGTCGGACGCCAAGTCCTGCTTCGTGGTCACCTCGATGACCAGGGCCAGCTACAAAGAGGAATGGGGCGACGACCCGACCGACTGGCCCAAGATCATCCACCAGTACGAGTTCGACTGGGCCACGCCCGACGTGGTGTTCATCGCCGAATACTACAAGGTCGAGGAGGTCAACGAGACCATCCGCATCTTCCGAGCCATCGACGGCACCGAGGAGCGCTACCGCCAGATCGACTTCGACAAGGACGAGAACCTCGAAGAAACCCTGAACGCCATCGGCAGTCGCGAAGTGCGGCGACGCAAGATCAAGCGCAAGCGCGTGCACAAGTACATCATGTCCGGCGGCAAGGTGCTCGAAGACGCAGGCTACATCGCAGGCAACTGCATCCCCATCGTGCCGGTCTACGGCAAGCGCTGGTTCGTCGACAACATCGAGCGCTGCATGGGCCACGTGCGCCTGGCCAAGGATGCGCAGCGCCTGAAGAACATGCAGCTCAGCAAGCTGGGCGAGATCAGCGCGCTGTCCAGCGTCGAGAAGCCCATCCTCACGCCTGAGCAGGTCTCTGGCCACCAGCTCATGTGGGCAGACGACAACCTGCGCAACTTCCCCTACCTGCTGGTGAACCCGATCACGGCACCCGACGGCAGCCAGACTGTCAGCGGCCCGGTGGCCTACACCCGCAGCGCACAGATACCGCCAGCGATGGCAGCCCTGCTGCAGATCACCGAGCAGGACATGCAGGACATCCTGGGCAGCTCGCAGCAGGCCGACAAGATGGTGAGCAACATCTCCGGCAAGGCCGTCGAGATGATCCAGACCCGCGTGGACATGCAGACCTACATCTACATGAGCAACTTTGCCAAGGGCATGAAGCGCTGCGGCGAAATCTGGCTCAGCATGGCCAAGGACATCTACGTCGAAGAGGGCAGGCGCATGAAGGTGATCGGCAGGACCGAGGACGTGGAAACGGTCGAGCTGATGCAGCCAATGGTGAGCGAGACCGGCGAGGTGGTCATGGAAAACGATCTGAGCCAGGCCAAGTTCGACGTGATCGTCGATGTCGGCCCGTCCAGCTCCAGCAAGCGTGCATCCACCGTGCGTGCCCTGACCGGCATGATGGCCATCACCGACGATGCGCAGACCAAGCAGGTGCTCCAGGCAATGGCCATGATGAACATGGAGGGCG
>CAZVFG010000148.1:0-2671 GCA_964626125.1 uncultured Methanoregula sp. | reverse complement strand
TATTTTGCTTTTTCCCGTGCTGAGGTTTCAGGCGCGGGGTTATGTCCAATCCGATACGGTGAGTCATGCCCTGACCGAAAGGAAACAGCCGGGTTATTACCATCATTTCCAGGAATATAATTCAACATTTTTCTTATAAAACGGGAACTTCCCGGTAAAAAACAGGATTTTTTTTGTGAGGCGGTTGTACCCTGCATGATAGTACGGCGATGGCAGCGTTACCGCCCCCCCGCGCCGCCACCGCCAAACCCGCCGCCGCCTCCGAATCCTCCCCCGCCGAACCCGCCATGCCCGCCGCCGCCATGGCTCGGCGGGGTGAAGTACATGAGCGGGACAAATGCGCCTCTGATGCCGACAACACCGACGGGGACACCGGCCTGCGGGATGCTGACGTTGAGCGCCTTCATCGCCTGTTCAACCTTGTCACCGACACCCAGCGCCGTGCCGTACACGAGCCATTCGCCCCACATCGACAGGTCCGCGGGCGTATACCGCTTCACCATCGCAAGGTCGGAGAGGAAATGGGCAAAGGAGTCCCATTCCAGTTTCTCCTTGTAATGGTCGTCCTTCCAGTGCCCAAAGAGGGTGGAGGGGGCCGCGACCGCAAGGATGGCCTGGACTAGGACGATCGCAGAGAGCGCAACCGCCGGGCCAAGCAGCATCAGCTGCATGGGCAGGACAAAGCCAAGGAGGATGGATACGGCAAGCAACGCGATCGCACCGAGCAGGAGCGGGACGATGTGCTCCCTGCCATCAACAATGTACTGGACCGGCAGCTTCGGGTCGGCACGTTCCGTGATGTCCTTGAGCATCTTCTGGTACCGCAGCGCCTTCTCCTCGGCAGCGGTATTGGTTCTGGCTTCCTTTGCCAGCGCCTCGATCCGGGTGGTATCGAGCACCCCGTCCTCCGACACGGCGGAAATGAAGTTGAGGACCCGCTGCTCGTAGGGATCAGCCGACGTGGTGGCAAGCAGCCGGATCCCGATGCCCGCCCCCTTGTCCTTTTCCGTGATCTCGATCATCTTTTTCCGGTGGAGGTCAAGCAGCGTCGCAAAGTACCCGTCCTTGTCGAATTCCAGTGCATCGTCCTTGAACAGCAGGTTCACCTGCCATGGCCGCAGGCTGGTGCCGGGGATCGTGCTCAGGTACGCCGGCACCCCGTACTCCTTCTCCCTGCCGTAGCGGCGGTAGATGAGGATAAAGATAAAGGGCACCAGCAGGACGGCTGCCCGTGCAAGGACGCTGAGCGCCAGCGCCCCGTAATACGGCACGTTATACCAGAACGCGGCAGAATCGGTCTTCCCCTTCACATCATCGACAGGGTTCCGGAACGCCTGCATACCGGGAAACGCATTGTTCCCCGTCAGGAGTTCCACCGCAAGGATCTCGTTTTGTGCAACACTGCCGCTGATGGTGTACCTGCCGCCCCCCTCAACGACACTGAGTGTCGGGGGATATGCATAGACCGTGTCGACCGACTGTGACGGCACGGTGATCCTGACCGTGCGGTACGGGACGTGCCTTGCCCCGGCAAGTTTGAGGTTCAGGTGCGAATGGAACGTGTCGTACTCCAGCGGGGGGTGGAGGATATAGGAATACGCTGCCGTATACGTCCCTGCATCAAAATAGGACGGTCTGAATATGCCCACCTCATCGTATTCTGCAAGGGAGGCGATCGCCGGTGCGCCAGACGGCGCCGGGGCAGGTTGGGGGATTGTTACCGTGCCATCGTTGTCCTTCACATACCCGATGGTCCCCTGCGGTGCCTGCAGTGCGACAAACTCCACGTTGGGGACAGTCGAACCTTTGAGGGTGAGCGGGACTTCCCATGAACGGTATAACATCCGGTAGTCACCGGAACTTTTTACATCGTAGGTATACGCCTCGGTGAGCGTGCCGTTGTCATACAGGGCCGCCTCGTACCGCTCGACGGCAAGGTTGCCTTCAAACAGCGGCGGGGCAAACGTAACGATGAGAAGCCCGATGATGCCCAGTGCCAGGCAGATGATGACCAGCCACGCAAGCTGTTTTGTTTCGCTCACGGCAATGACCCTTCAGAACTCGATTTTCGGGGGCGTCTTGATCGCTTCTTCAAACTGGAGGTACTCGAGCCTGAGCATACCCATGAGGCGCCCGATGAAGTTCGACGGGATCGTATCCATCATGGTATTGAACTCCTGCGAGATGTTGTTGTAGGTGTAGCGCTGGCGGGCGATCTCGTCTTCGATGCCCTTGACCGAGTCCATGAGGCTCATGACCGTGGTATTGGTCTTTAAGTCCGGGTAGCTCTCGGCAACAGCGAGCAGTCGCCCGAAGATCGAGCGGGATTCAGCTTCCACCTTGTTGAGATCGCCGGGCCCTGCGGTGGCGACGCTGGCACGCATGGCCGTGACTTTTTCAAACGTCTCTTTCTCGAACTTGGCATAACTCTTGACCGCCCCGAGCAGCTGGTCGATCATGTCGAGGCGTTTCTTCATCGCGACACGGATCTGCCCGAGCGTCGCCTCGGACGAGTTCTTCAGGGTATAAAACCGGTTGTAGATGCCGATCGCCCAGAGGATAATCCCGATCAGGACAAGGACGACGACTCCTATGATAATCAGTGAGATCCAGTCAAACATGCTGTATCAGAAAAAAAGAGGGGGGTATTATTATTTAAGATGTTGTGGCA
>CAZVFG010000147.1:0-2688 GCA_964626125.1 uncultured Methanoregula sp. | reverse complement strand
TTAGCGCCGTGCCCGGAATGGAACTTTACGCGCGTAGAATCGCGGCATTGGAGCCCGGTGCCCCAGAACATGAAGGAGGACAAGCGGAACTCGCAGGACGGGATTCAAACTCAAGTACGCAAAGACACCCATAGCGAAAGCATTATCAGCCCTGCCGGCAAGGCAGCCGGGAAAGTGGGTCCCCGCGGGCAGAACCCGGGGCACCCCCTCGAGTACTTCCTTTGCTAGGGACCCTATCCCGAGCGAGAGCCAACGGCCAGAGGCCGTGGGCCGAGTCGAGGGGTCTTCGGGAGGACACCCCTCATTGGACCAAAGTCCAATATCTTTCCGCTTTTAACTCCCATAAATTTTTCTCAAATCCAATTCATCTCAGAGCGTTCTTTGTTCTCTGTGTCCTCGGTGCCTCTGTGGTGAAAATTCTAAAGCTGGAAAAGCCGTTTGATCCATTCATCAGGCCATTCTCTCAGGACCAGCGGAGGTGGCATGCCTCGAGAGTCGGCCACGGTATATGTGGTCGATGATGACGAGTCCATACGCAAGGCCCGAACAACTGCGCCGCACATGATGCTCAATGCGGTCTCCTTTCAAGGAGGTCCCCGCCGTCAATCGCAAGATCGGGCAGTGGCAAAAAGTTCCTATCGGGACATGCCCAATGTTCGCATGAGGGCGTAGAGGCTGGTGCGTTTCATGCCCAGGATTTCGGCTGCACCGCTTGGCTAGGCAATCCCGATCAGGTCTTCATTGCTGTTGGTGGGTGCTGAATCGTCCCTGCCTGCCCAGAGTTTGATGGAGTTGACGGAGCGGTTGGATGACCGTTTACGCGGCCAATATCGAGGCGTCGAATACTTCGAATCGCACCAGGGGATACTTGGTGCGTAGCGAGCAGCAAGACCATTTGCTCTCCAGCTGCCGGAGGATGTTTTTGCGTTCCGCGACGGACAGATGCCGCCACTTCACCTCGGCCACAAGCAGACGCTTTCGGTCCTCCGGGTCGGTCGCCACGAGATCGAGCTCGACACCGCGCTCCCAATACCGTTGCGCGCCGGGAAATCGGGCCCGGCAGAAATCCTCGAAGACGGTCGCTGCGTGGTCATGGATGAGTTTGCGCTTTTGCTCTGCGGCGTAAGTCCGCCAGAGCGTCTGATGCGGCGAATACACGCGAAACCAGAAGCGCATCGTCGGGTTGGCGATCTGGCGGCTTTTTATGTTTGCCAAGCATTATGCTCGTTGAGCATAATGTACGGAGGCCTCTACCCGCTGAACCTTCGATGGGCAAAGCGGGCGTGGCACCCAGTGCCGCATGAGCGATGCGAGGCTGACAATTTCAGAGCGGCCTATGACTTCATCTGGATGCTCTGATCCGCAGCTCATTTCAGGGAAAGCCACCTGCCTGGACGTACCGGGTGTTGAAATGGAAGGCTGGAAAGATGTCTCCGATTGCCTCCCCGGGATCGGACCAAAGTCCAATATCTTTTCTCTTTTAGTTCCCATAGAGTCCACATCATCTGGAAGCAGTTTCCCATGTCCGGTATGTGGGCCATCGGCATTTTGCTGGGCATCAAGCTGGGCTTCGTCGGCCTGATCATGCTCATGGGCGGTTCCCCGGTGCGCTCGGTGGCACCGACTGTTTCTCGGGGCTTGACATGTCTTCCCTATGGGTATAGCATACCAATACATGAAGGCTTCCCTCATCCGACATGTAAAGGGTGTCGATGAACTGGGCAACATCATCGAAGTCAAGATGTGGAAGATTGCCGAGCGGACGGCAGACAAGCCCTATGGCTACAAATACTCTCTGGTCTACATCGTGAACGGGGAACGGGTGATCGGTTACGACAACGCGGAGGGCAGGGGAGAGCACCGGCACCATCGGGAGACCGAGCAACCGTACCGCTTCAAGAGCGTGAGCAAGCTTGTCGCGGATTTTTATGACGATATCGAGAAATTCAAACGAGGTGAGGAACCATGAAGGTCAGGAGAATCAAGATAGGGATCAAGAGCGTGAAATCCATACTGGACGACTTTGTGAAGACGGGGGAGGCAGTCGAGCGGGGGGAGAAAGTGAAGAAAGAAACGGGCACCTACTTCACGAGCTTGGAGGCATTCAGGAAGGCCCTGACGCCTAAGCGCATGGAACTCCTTCACATCGTCAGAACGGAGCGGCCTTCGTCCATCAATGAGCTGGCCCGCATGGCCAAGCGGGACGTGAAAAATGTCGCTGATGACGTGAAGTACCTCGATCAGATCGGACTGATCGAAAAGAAGAAGACAAAGAGCAGGAGCGCACCGGTTGTCACGTATGAGAAGCTGATGCTGGAGATTGCAGTCTAGGTCAGGTGATGCAGACTCCCTTTTTCGGACTCGGACTAAATAGGGTTCGGCCTTGTGTGCACTGATGAAGATCGCGAGCATGATCAATCTGCCAATCATCTTCTGTTTCATCCTTCCCCCTTAGGGTGAACACAGAAGGTGTTTTATATCTGTCTGATTTTCCGTTCGTGGTGAGGCCTGCCTGCCATCTGTCAGGCAGGTATCGAACTCCGAACGGGACACCCGTTCCGGTTCTTGCCCGAATGTTCCGTTGGACAGCCTCCAGCGGGGATTTCTACGCGAGTTGGCCGACAAAAATTCCTTGATACGATCGTAAAAATATGGGGAGCCGAAATAAATTGGGGGCAGCGGCTTTGA
>CAZVFG010000146.1:0-2721 GCA_964626125.1 uncultured Methanoregula sp. | reverse complement strand
CCTGCGCCACCGAACGCCATCGCGTTAGCCACGGTCGAGGTCGCCGTCGGGGTCGCGCCAGTGCCACGTGCATAGTTCTCACGCGCCATCGACCTATCAACCTCAGCCCGCTCAGCGCCGCTCAAGCCCGCGTTAGGATCAGTCAGCGATCCTTGAAGCTGTTCGAGATTCTGCAACGCCAACTCACGCGCACGATAAGCTTCAGGATCAGCTTCTTTCTGCGTCTTCATGGCCTCACGAACGAGGTCACGACCGGTCCCGCTTACGATACCAAGGTCAGTCTCAGCCTGCGCCTGTGCATTCTGTCGCGCAATGTCAGAGCCGGTCTTTGCAAACTGCGGCCCAAACTGCCGATAAAGATCCGCATTGAGCTGTTGATCTTTGGGCGATATCTCAGCCCGCAGCTTCTGCATCTCAGGCTCATACTGTTTAGCTGCAGAAATTTGATTCTGAATCATCGGAAGAAGATTCTCCCGATAAGCCTTCATCACAGATTCCATCGACTCCGAGGTGTTCGGAATGGCGGGCGAACCATTAACAAAGAATCCACTAGGAATTCCATTGTCAACTTCCAAGCGCGTAGATTCCCAGACCAACGTGTGGCCGAGAACTATAGAGAGATTAATCTCAAATGTGTTCATTGTTTGATAAATTCAGAAAGTTTATACTGTACGTTTTGCTTACTCTTGCGCCGCGCGCCACTCACAGACCAGTCAGGATAAAGATCAGTCCACGCGCCAATCGCAGACCTTAAAGAACCTCGGTCGCCAAGGATAGTTAAGATGTGAATGTTCTTTCGTTCATGATCTAGTTCGCACCACAGCGCAATCAAAGGGGTTTCAGTCTCTTTCTCTATGACAAAGAGTTCACTATCTTTGCCATTCAAGATACGATCACAGTGCATCACGACATCAATGTCAGGCGAATCTCCAAACGCAGCCTTTCGACCGGGGTGATTAAGCACCCAGTCGAATAGCTTTACGGCATTGATATGTGCGCTCATACTGGTTGAAAATACCTATCGAGAATTGAGCCAGTTGATGTTTTGCAAACAAACTCGACAGAGAGCTTGCTTACTACAGCTTCCCAATAGGCTCCTTGAGCGGCCGAGGCAAAGCTTGATTGAGGAATGGGCGGATTATGGACGGTAGTAAGAGCCTTGCCGCCAGCACCACTGATAAGAACGGGAAGCCCATTCCAGTTAAGGCGTTCAACCAGAGCAGAACATCCAGCCAAGAGCACAGTTGCGCCCCAGTTTTTAAAGGGCACAGCTTGGATAAAGGCCAACGCGCCATTAGTATTCGTAGCGCTATAGAAGTCATTGCCGCTAGTGAAAGGAGGCTGATGCACGACAACCCATTTGTGTTTCTTTGTACTATTCGCCAGCGCATTACGGAGCCACTGGAACTGAATGCTATCTGCGATCGTCAATCCCGGCGCAACAAGATTGTCGATCTCAGTCTGGACCATCGTCGTGTCATAGCCGGTATTGATCAGAAAGATATCAACATACTCAGACGTGTACTGGAAGTAACGCAGATGCTGTTGATAGTTAAACAACGGACTTGCGGCCGCAGATTCATTATCAAACTGACCGGGCACGAACAAGAGCTTATCCTTGATCGCATCCCAGAAAGGCTTGATCGTTTGATCCAGCGCACCGGCAGTGCCCGGGCCGAAGCCGCCATAAGGAACTCCGTAGTTGTGATTGCCCGTGCCGATAACCTTAGTTAGGCCTGTGATATTCCTTATGCGAGCGTTAATGGATTTACGCTGCGTGACTTCACCTAAGGTAAAGGTGGGCGACGTAACGCCACCGACGATATCAGGAATGCCATCGTTGCCGATCACGGCAAAGGTCTCATAAGCCACAGATCCGATGATGCCGAACGGATTAACCTTAGGCCACACGCCAGCCTGCTGCACTTCCGCGCTGGCCGAGATCAACAAGCCATCTGTGTCAAACCTAATCATCACGCCCACGCGATCACCTTCAGGCGCAATGTCCATAAAGTTAATCTCAGCGGTGGCAAACACACCATCAGACAAACCTCCGACATAAGGAATGCTTCCGCTAGACTGAGCATTAAACGGCAGCGGATTGATCGTTACGACTTTACGATTACAGTATTGCCCATTAACATACAGCGAGGCTTCTACTGTTCCGCCTGCAGCTACGCCATTAAAGCCGAGACGCAAACTCTGCATCTTCACGCTCTTATAATCATCAGACGGCACGATCTCAGATCCGTACAGTGTGACGGTTGCTTTCTGATCAGATCCGAATAGGCGATAAACCCCGGTCGCCGTCATGAAGTAAGTATATCGCGTACCGTTGTCTAACGTAGAAGCGAACTTTAATATGGTTCCGACGCCGGGATAAATATCAAGAGAGACAAACTTCTGCAGCAACATATCATACCACAGAATACCGTTGCCGTAGATTGTCGTGACTGCGAACAATGCATAGTTATCGTGCGTGCCTGTCGCACTCGATGTCTGCGTTATGCCGTCAAGAAGGGAATTGATTGGGCCGCTAAAAGGCGCATTCCGACCCTCAAATCGGAACTGCGTGATCCCGTTAAAACTCCTAATTCCGGTGTCATGAACAAATGCCACATCCCCTAGCACGTCCACAACAGAATCAGGATTTAGCGGCCCAATCGAAGTAATGCTCTGATTGCGGAATGTAGGTTCCGCATAGATCAGATTGTTATAGTC
>CAZVFG010000145.1:0-2758 GCA_964626125.1 uncultured Methanoregula sp. | reverse complement strand
ACTTTGTGAGCGAAGTTGAGGGGCAGATTACGAAAGTATGGAAGGTGACCGTCCCCCCGCAGAAGGTGTGGCGGGTCTCATACAAGGGGAAAGGAGGGGGCATGATCGACATCAGGGGTATCGACGACAACAGGAAGATGGTGGTGGATCTCGATGTCTAAAGAGGAGCTCGACAAGCGGTCGATGAAGGCGCTGCTCGCGATCGCGTCTGCGTGGTACGACCAGATGAAGGCAGGTGCGATCCCCTCGATCTCGCTTCCCACGCGCACGAAATACAATATCGAGTTCGATGACGCAAGCGAGGTCTGGAAGTACGGGGATAAGGAGAGCCAGCGTACCGCGGCAACGGCAAAGAGCGCAACGCACCTGTTGAAGATGGCGTACGTGATCGGGTTTGTGAAGCAGCAGCTGATCGAGAACCGTTCCTCGACACTGAGGGAGATGTATTACATCTCTGAAGGCTGGAAGCGCGCGAAATTTTCCGCGCAGGACGAGAGCAACTTCCTTGTCGAGGACCTCGAGATCCTCACCGAAGTCCCGCGTGAGGGTTTCCACCTCCGCCCTGAGGAGGACGGCGCGAGCATCTACGGCCCGATGCGGATCAAGGAAATGACACGGCGCGGCTTACGGACGATCCACTGCCAGGACGATGTGGGTGCGGCCGGATACTCGATCCCGAACAACGTCGAGACGATTGAATTTGTCGATCATGACGCCAAATTCGTGATCGCCCTTGAAACGGGCGGCATGTACGACCGCCTGATCGAGAACGGGTTTGACGAGGAGTACGGCGCAATTCTTATCCACCTGAAAGGGCAGCCGGCACGGTCCACGCGGCGGATGCTGAACAAGATCAATTCCACGTGGGGCATCCCGGTGGTCGTCTTCACCGATGGTGACCCGTGGTCCTACCGCATTTATGCCTCGGTCGCCTACGGCGCGATCAAGAGCGCCCACATGTCTGAGCTGCTCGCGACGCCAAAGGCACAGTTCCTTGGACTGCAGCCAAGCGATATCCGGGACTACAACCTGCCATCTGATAAGCTGTCTGAGAAAGATGTGGAAGCGCTGAACGCCGAACTCACCGATCCGCGGTTTGCCACCGAGTACTGGAAGAAACAGATCAATCTGCAGCTTGAGATGGGGCTGAAGTCTGAACAGCAGGCGTTTGCCGCACGCGGGCTGGACTTTGTGACCAAGAAGTATCTGCCGGCGCGGCTTTCTGAGATGGGCGTGATCTGAAACGCAGGTTCTCAATAAAACACTCTAGAAAGTACCAGCCGGTAATCGTTCCGCATAAAAATTTTTATCCGGAAATTTTTTACGGTAAAAATTTTTAAACCGGATTTTTCCCGCGTGAGGATTTTTTTAAAATCAGGAATGTTTATTGCGTAATTTCTTTCCTGAAATACTTCAGGGAGAAAAATCGGCTCTGTAGAAATCATCGTTTTTCATAACGTTTTTGGGGGCTTCGCCCCCGCCACTGCGGCAGCCCCCCCATGCGATACCCGTCGAAAACCGGTTCATCATGGATCTCTGGTATTAATGTGAGATCAGGGATTTCTACAGAGCCGAAAAATCATGAGTTTTGTGGAATGAATCATGTGTCTATTCAACCGACTGTTTTTGAAATAACTGCAGCACTGCGCGCGGCATCAAGCATATCATGCAACGATTCTTTGAACGGGATTTCAGGGGCCCAGCCGGTTACCTTGCGGATCCGGGTGGTATCGCTCACAAGGAACGGGACCGGTACATCGGGCGGATTTTCCGGGAGCCTGACCGTGTAACGACCGCCAGTGATCTCTTCGAGTAACGAGATCACTGCAGAAATGGCAAACGTGGTCCCGGAGCCGATGTTGAATGCCCGGCCTGCGCACTGTTGTGAAAATTCCGGGTGGGACAGGATCGCAAAGTACGCTCGTACTGCATCCCGCACATCGATGAAATCCCGAGCGGAGGTAACTTCCAGAACATCCAGCGCATCCCTCTGCCTGTTTTCTATCTCGACGACCTGCTGTACAATCCGCCCGCAGATAAACGACGGCGGCTGCCCGGGCCCGACAAGATTGAACGGGCGCGCGACGGATACCCGGCTGCCGCAGGCTGTATGGTGCTTCAGGGCAAGGGTGTCCTGCGCTGCCTTGCTCACCCCGTAATCGCTGAGCGGGCGCAGCGGTGTGTCTTCCGTGACCGGGTCATTTCCCGCAGAGCCGTAGGCAGCTGACGACCCGATCACGAGCACCCGGCAATCCGCATTCGCCCGGAACGCTGCATCGAGAAGGTTTTTTGTCCCTGCCTCATTGGCATCGAGCAGTTCCTTGAGGGAGCCGTGGTTCAGGCCAGCGAGGTGGATGATCCCGTCAGGCCGGAGGGTGGACAGGACCTCGAAAAGACGGGCACGGTCAAGGAGGTCGGCGCCCACGCAGGAAAAATTACCTCCCTGAAAAAAGGGCACCGGTTTTCGTACGAGTCCTGTCACGGTAAGCGCGCCAGTCTGGCATAGGTGGCGGACCATCTGTAGACCGGTGAACCCGGACGCACCCGTGACCAGGACCTTCATGGGAGAAACCGGTCTTTGTACTTTTCGAATTCTTCGAGGGCGCGCGCGTAGTCGTCAGGGCGCCCGATATCGAGCCAGTACCCCTCATGGGGATAGCTATACACTGCCGCCTTTTCATCGGTCAGTGCATACATAAGCTGGTCGAAACCGAATGGTTGGTCGTCGGGCACATACTGCAGGATCTTTTTTGAGAAC
>CAZVFG010000144.1:0-2795 GCA_964626125.1 uncultured Methanoregula sp. | reverse complement strand
CTGCCATCACAGGTTCGTTGATAGCAGAGGAACTGGCCTGGGGTGACCTTTCGATCACAATGCACGTTCTCTGTCCAGCCCTGTTTGCCTATCCGATTCTCGAAATGGGCACGGACACACAGAAGAAGAAATACTTACCCCTCTTCTGTGGCGATAAGTACAAGGCAGCGACCGCCGCACTGATCGAGCCACGATTCGGCTTTGACCCTTGCTCTCTATCGACTGCTGCTCGACTTGAAGGCAATGAGTATGTTCTCAATGGCCAGAAATGTTATGTGCCTCTCGCTGCTGAAGCTGACTCCTTGTTCGTCTATGCAGCAGAGAACGGCACCAGTCAGGCCTTTCTTGTCGAGAAAGGGACAAAGGGGCTTGAGGTTGGTGAGCGGGAGAAAAACATGGGCATCAGAGCCCTAGCCACATACGAGATTAGCCTGAAAGACTGCCGCATTCCTAGGGGAAACCGGTTGGAGAGTGAGAAGGGATACGATTTTAACCGTATCATGAATTGTTCACGGGTGGCCCTGTCGGCAATGGCTGTAGGGGTAGCCAAAGCTGCCATGGAATACTCGAGGGATTATGCCAGGGAGCGTGTTGCTTTCGGAGAGCCCATTGGCTCCCGCCAAGCGGTCGCCTTTATGCTGGCGGAGATGGCAATTGAAATCGATGCTACCAGGCTAATGACCTGGGAAGCCGCCTGGAGGTTAGACCGAAAAGAAGAGACGACCAAAGAGGCAGCACTGGCAAAAGCATATGCTGACGACATGGTTTTAATGGTAACTGACCGTGCCGTACAGATCCTGGGCGGGCATGGTTATGTTCGCGAGCACCCGGTGGAGCTCTGGTTGAGGAACGGCCGTGGATTTGCCACCTTTGACGGCATGGCTATAGTATGAAAGGAGGTATGTGTAATGATAGATTTTGAGCCGACCCAAGAACAAAAGGAAGCAATAGATATAGTCCACAAGTTTGCAGAAGAGCTGTTTCGACCTGCAAGCCGTTACTATGACGAGCATGAACACGAAAGTCCTCGTGACCTCATTGATAAGACGTGGGGGGAAAGAAACAAGGGTACATTGGCCCTAGGCTTGGATGTCACCGCATGCCTCAGAATCGAAGAGCTCTGCTGGGGAGACGCTGGTCTTTTCTTATGTGTTCCCGGCCCGGGACTTGGCGGTGCTGCTATCTTTGCCTCGGGCACAAAAGAGCAGTTGCAACGCTTTCTTGGTAGCTTCAACGAAGGAGACCCGAAATGGGGCGCCATGGCAATGACAGAGCCCGGTTGTGGCTCGGATACATCTGCTATCACTGCTACGGCTACACGTGATGGTGCGGAGTGGGTGTTGAACGGTGAGAAGATATTCGTCACCTGGGGGAAACGTGCGGCTGAAAGTCCCGGTGGCCTGGTGGTAGTCTGGGCGACTGTGGACAAATCGGCAGGACGAGCGGGCATGAAATCCTTTGTAGTACCGGCTGGAACACCGGGAATGAGAGTAGAGAAGCTCGAAAAGAAGCTGGGCATCAGAGCCAGTGATACAGCTACTCTCATTTTCGATAATTGCCGTATTCCCTTTGAGAACATACTTGGCAACCCGGAGGTCAAAAAGATAGACAAATCCGAAACCAAAGGTTTCAAAGGCGCAATGGCAACCTTTGATGCCACACGGCCTGTTGTGGCTGCCATGGCCATCGGTGTCGGACGTGCCGCCTTGGATTTTGTTAAGGAAGCACTCCAAAAGCAGGGCATAAAGATACGCTATGGCGTGCCCAGGCAGAAGCTCACTCTGCTGGAACGAGACATAATGGAAATGGAAGCGAACTATAAGGCGGCCAAGCTCCTCACTTTGCGAGCTCTCTGGATGATGAGCCAGTTTCAACCCAATAACCTGGAGGCATCAATGGCTAAGGCCAAAGCTGGCCTTGCTGTTACCAAAATCACCCAGAAAGCAGTTGAGATCATGGGTCCGCTTGGTTATTCGCGAAAGTACTTGCTGGAGAAGTGGATGCGCGACGCGAAGATAAATGATATCTTTGAAGGAACAGGGCAGATCAATATGCTTATCGTGGCCAGAAGGATTCTCGACTATTCAAGGGATCAGCTCAGGTAACAGCGTTGCTGATAGCTAATATCTTGCTGTTTCTCAGGCTTTGCCAGTGCGGCTGCTCCTGCATCAACCAGGAACCCAGTCATTTGCCCTTCTTTACGTAATCAGGGCACCAGGTTGCGTTGGGACGCTCGGGGCGATGACAAGCGCTCCTCCAGTCCCACTTACAATTGCCACAGAGGAGAATATTCATGCCCAGTCTCCTCTTAACCCCAACTCCGAATTTGTCCAGCCAACTGGGACCGCTTCGTTTTTTCACTTCATCTTGTGTGACAAGTTGGGCGACAGTCTTGACTTACATGTCCTTAGATAGAGTGGCCAGGAATTCAGCGTTATTCTTTGTCTTAGCTAGCCGTTCCAGGATTCTTTGCGTAGCCTCACCATGATTAGGTGAGTCACTATCTATCATATTGATCACACGCCTGAGCAACCACACTTGTTTCAAGGTATTCTCATCCAATAGAAGCTCTTCTCTTCTTGTGCCGCTGGGCATAATATCTATAGCTGGGAAGATTCTGCGCTCAGACAGTTTCCTATCCAAGTGAAGTTCCATGTTCCCTGTTCCCTTAAACTCTTCATATATTAGGTCGTCCATACGGCTTCCGGTATCCACGAGGCAAGTGGCTATAATGGTTAGACTTCCCCCTTCCTCGATGTTACGAGCAGTGCCGAAGAATCGCTTGGGAGGATGCA
>CAZVFG010000143.1:0-2818 GCA_964626125.1 uncultured Methanoregula sp. | reverse complement strand
CAACAATCTCGTCAAGACTCATTCCCCAGCTGTCAAGTTTCACGGGTGATTTGGAGAGCGCGACCAGTGCAGGATTGACCAGGGAACCGGCATATATCAGGATATCAGCACGCTCGAGCAGTCTCTGTCCCTTGACCGTGATCAGGTCAGGATCCCCGGGTCCCGCACCAACAAAATAAACACATGGCTGTTCTGGGTTCTGCATCCTACCGCCTCGCATACATGACACTCAGGTAGTCACTCCGGTCCGGGAGTTCCCCGTTCCGGTATACCTTCATATCAGGGAAGTACATCCTTTCGACAAGCACGAATTCACGATACCCTTCTTTTCTGAGAGCCTCGGCACGCTCTTTCGGGTGTCTCACCTTGAGCAGGATCCGGATGTCGGGCATCCCGCCATCAGAGACAATAAAACCGCTTGCGAGCGAGAGGTTTGCCGCTGCAGCAAACGCGGTGATCGCGCTGATGCCCGGCTCCGTGCAGCACTCGATATCAGGATACTCCTCCTCCATCACCGCACAGAGCCGGGAGAACGTAGAGAAAAAATTCGGGTCTCCAAGAATACCGAATACCGCGACCCCGTTGCGTGCAGCAGGTGCGATCAGGCCTGCATTCTCCCTCATGCTCGCCGTGATCCGTGATTCGTCATCCGTCATGGGAAAATCGAGCACGACCGGCTCACGGTACTGCCTGACTAAATCGTACGCGATCCGGCCGGGCACAAACACCGCATCAGCTTCTTTTAAAAGGCGTACCGCGCGGAGTGTGAGGAGCTCCGGGTTTCCCGGACCGAGCCCCAGACCGATCAACATGCTGCACCCGTTCCGACGATCACGTAGACCGGATCGATCGGCCTGAACATGATGCTCCCCGCGATGGCATGGGATCGGGCGATCTGCACCTGCACAACCTCATCAAAGATCCCGAGCTCCTGCATTTTTGCTACCGCGGTCTGAAGTGTCGAAACAAGCACCGCGTTTACCACAATCCTGCGCCGTACCCTTGTGACAAGCACGGGCAGGAATTCAAAAAGCCCGTGCGATCCTCCGACAAACGCACAATCAAATATCCGGTCATCATCCGCAAGAAATCCTGTTGCTTCAGTACAGAAAAATCTGATATTTTTTACACCTTCGCGTGCCGATTCTTTTTTTGCGAACCGGATTGCTTCAGGCCGCCGGTCAATTGCGACAACATTCGCGCCCGTCTTGGCTGCAGCGATCGAGACCTTTCCGGTGCCGCAGCCGACATCGAGCATCGAATCACCGTCTCGCAGTCCGAGCTTGAAAAGCGCAACTGCCATGACCTCGTCCTGGGTTGGGCCACCGGGAAGATTCGATGGACTCATCATCTAAACTTTAATTGTGTTAACGTATTAAGACTTGTTTTAGAGAGGGGATCCGGGAGATTATCAGGGTGCGATGCCCGATCATAAGCCAATCCCATCCGGACTCAATGCAGGTATATTTCTCCGGATGACAGGGATTCTGATCGCAAAAAATGGGGAATGATTGAACATCGTTTTCTGAATACCTGATTATGGCGTCCTTCCTTGCTCGTGCTCCCCGACACCGAGGCCTCCGGCCTTCTTGATCAGGTAATATGCACCGGCAAGCCCGAGTACAACAACGCCTATACCAATTAACTCCATTCCGATAGATTCCGGTTGTGGCGCTGATGCCGGATCGAGCAGGATTACCTTACGGGCGATGGCGACAATCGCAAGCAGGATGACGATTTCGAAGTGGATGGCATTCTCTTTGAAATAGGCCTTGATCGTGTCAAGCAGTTCAATACCGATCAGGATCAGCAGGAACACACCCAGCAGATTCGTCAGCTCGTGGTTTTCCAGCAGCAGGGGTGGCGGGTTGTTCAGGTTTATTACAAGAAGCCAGCACAGCTCTAGGAGGGAAAATCCAGCACGATCATGAGCAGGAGCATCAGTGCTGCATAGACAAAACGTTCAAACTTATTCACAATATCCAGCATCGTTCTATCAATCCTCATCAACCGGTATTAAATCCGGGGCATTGGGATCATATAACTTCACCACATCACCAATCACGATCACTGCGGGGGGTTTGACACCGGCCCTTTTTGCTTTCGCAGCGATTGTTGCGAGTGTCCCGACCGTCACCCTGCGGTTCTTCCGGAGCCCCCGCTCGATGATCGCAACAGGGGTATCTGCATCCTTACCATGGATGATGAGCGCATCGGCAATTTTTGGCAGGTTGGCCACTCCCATCAGGATCACGATGGTACCCCGGCTCTGCGCGAGGAGCTTCCAGTCAAGCGCCGGGGCGGGTTTGGCCGGGTCTTCATGCCCGGTGAGGATGGTCACCTGTGATGCGTAGTTCCGGTGGGTGAGCGGGATTCCTACCGATCCCGGGACCGCGAGCGCACTCGAGATTCCCGGTACCATTTCGACGTCGATGCCGGCTGCCCTCACAGCCTCCAGCTCCTCACCCCCCCTTCCAAACAGGAACGGATCCCCTCCTTTCAGGCGGACAACAGTCTTTCCCTGTTGTGCACGGTCGACCATCAGCGCTTCGATCTCCTCCTGTTCGAGTGTGTGTCTGCCGCCATACTTCCCGCAGTTGATCAGCTCTGCATGTGAGGGCAGGGTGGAAAGGATCTCCTGACCGGGCAGCTGGTCATACAGCACGACGTCGGCGCAGTCAATCACGTCCCGGGCCCGCTTTGCCATCAGTCCGGTGCCCCCGGGCCCTGAACCCACAAGATACACTTTACCCTTCATGGAGCAATCCTCAGCGTTGCGTATGCCTCATTGATCAGGTCCTGCGCCCGTCCCCGCAGA
>CAZVFG010000142.1:0-2922 GCA_964626125.1 uncultured Methanoregula sp. | reverse complement strand
TAATTAGCAAAGGTTATCCAGCAAAACTAATTAAAGAGTACGGTGATTCGTGGGCTGTGCGCTGCTGGTATGTGGAAGTGAAACCTTCCGATGAGTAAAAATATCCCGATAAAGTTATAAATGCACAAAAACACTTAAAGGAAATACTATGTTAGAAACAGTCTTGTGGGTAGTGTTCTTAATTATGTTTGGCGCGGTAGGAGTCATTGCTACTATTGTTGCAATCTTTATGCTGTCGGAGGACAAGTGAAGGTAACTCTAGAATTTAATGAGCCTGACGAAGCAAAATGGGCTATCCATGCTGGTGAAGCGTGGACAGCCCTGAGAGATATTGAACAAGCATTACGCTCACACACTAAGCACGATGTCTCCGAAACGCGAACAATAGAAAGCATCAAGGAGATCGTGGCAGAAGTGAGCCACCTGCTTTACTCTTGATCTTCGTCTTCTTCTTCGTCTTCTTCTTCGTCTTCTACCCACTCGATCCACTCGTCGAGGTCTTCGTCGTAGAACCAGACATTGCCGTCTTCGTCTGTGAATGACAGCTCGTCGTCCTCTTCTTCAGCACACCAGTTGCAGTCTTCTTGCAACGCAATGAACTCTTGAATCAGAGCGATCTTGTTGAAGTCGTCAGTTTCAATAACGACTTTCTCTTCCCAGCCCAATGAAATTTCTATCTTGTACATACAAATCCTTTTAAGTGACATTGATAATTTGACCTCTGAATTCCACTTGCCCCTCGTCCCAAACTTGGACGATCTCTGGCATAAGCAGTTTCCCCTCAGAAAATGACAGAATTACGAAACCCGACCTATGATTTAGAGGATTGTCCTCGCCATAGGCAAACTGCGGTCCATATGGGTGCGCCAGCGTCCCCGTATCCACCCCGTAGCGGTTGCCGTTGTAGTCTGCGTAAGGTGTCACTTTAAGGCTGTGCAAGTGACCCGTGACGATAGTCTTGCCAGCCCCGACCGTATTGTTGTGTGTGGCGTGTACACCGCCCTTGTAGCGGTGCTTGATCACCACATCTGGTGTCGCCCATGCTGACATACAGAACTCCCAAGCTGGGAAATGATCCTCTAATTTGAATCCAAAGGTTTCTGCAAACTGCGGAGCATTGGCTGCCAGACGCGCATTAAACCTTGCGTCGTGATTACCCCAAATCCAAACTAATTTGCAGTTGTGCCGTGCTTGTTTCGCCACCTCTTCGACCTCGCCTAAGAACCCTTGACAAGCCTTCAACTCTTCAATGATCGTTGGCATCTTCGGACCAATCCCTGCTGGCGGGTGACGGCTGATAGTTGCCCCGTCTAGCGCGTCCCCGTTACATACTATTACTGACGGCTTAAACTCTTTAATCGCCCATAAAAGCGCGTTAAAGGCTGTGGTGCGAATATTAGGGAAGAAGTGAGCGTCACTAAATACGATAACTTGACCATTCAATATGCCAAGTTCTTTGCGCTCATACGCGGTCTGGGGTCTTGGCGGTCTACCTTGTGGGTTTTTAGCCTCCAATAAGAGACCATATTTAGCCTCTAATTTGACTCTGCGCCTCTGAAGGGTTCGCATATTGCCCCCTATGATTTTGTGTATAGCAGCAATGGATTTATGTGTTTTCCACAGTTCTATAAATTCAGCGTCAGGGATGCTTGGTGTTTGGGTCATAGCTATTCCAGTTTGAGTCGCCAATACGAAGTGTGTTTTGCCATCCAAGGCTTGCTTGGATTAAACATTTTGAAACCACACGCAATAAGTGAATTTGCAGAGGCTGGGTTGTCGTAGGTGCTGGTGACAATCCAGTTCATTTTGAGAGCTTTTGCTTGTCTAATCCTGACCCGAATAAACTTCTTCTGTAACCCTTGTCCACGATGATCAGGTACAACGCCAGCGCGTATAAGATTACAGCAATCAGACCAGCGAGAGCTATGAACAAGACCTGCGAAACCAATATCCACGCCATTCTTAGTAGCAATCCACCAATATCCAGAAGTCGTGTCGTAAGGTTTGTCATTTGGTAGGCACTTCTTTTGAAGTACAGACAGTCTCATCTGTACCAAATCGAGTCGAATATCAACGCGCTTTATTTGCATGAGCGTATTAAGCCCTCGCAAGATTAAATATTTATGACCTAATTGACAAACAAATCAATAGGTTAAGATAATTTGCTCTTCTTAAACAAGAGGTTAAAAATGGATCAAGAAAAATTAGATAAAGCCTTTTCGGAGTTGGAATACGAAGATGATTTAGCAATAAAAATCTTAGTGTCCCAAACAGAGGTTGAGCATTTGAAGTCAGAAAACAATGAGTTAAGAAAATTGCTCAATGAATATGACTTGCGCCTACGCCACTATGTAGAGTTAATTGCAAAAATTCACATGACAACCATCACATGACTGACAATGTAAATAAACCCAAGCACTACAACAGCCACCCGTCTGGTGTTGAAGTGATCCGCATCACAGAACACATGAACTTTTGCTTAGGCAATGTCATCAAGTATGTGCTGCGTGCAGACCACAAGCACGACGCAATAGAAGATTTACAAAAAGCGCGTTGGTATTTAGACCGTGAGATACAAAGACGAGTGCAATGAAATCCACAAGAATGCCTAAACTGGTTGCCCTGATCACTCAGAAGGGTTACACCAGCAGAGAGTTAGCAGACCTTCTCCATTGCACCTTGAGGTCTAGCAGGGATATGCTGCAAAAGCTCAAGGAAGAAGGTGCTGTCCATATCCAGTCGTGGCGTAGAGCACAAGCAAACGGCTGGATTGCTGTATGGAGATACGGCATTGGAGTCGATGCAGACAAGCCTGAGCCTGTGAGCAATAGAGCCAGAATCAAGAAGTGCAGAGAGCGAGAAAGCATTGACGAGAAAGAGTTTCGTCTTGCTCGTCAGAGACAGCTCAAGCGTAAGGTCAAG
>CAZVFG010000141.1:0-2938 GCA_964626125.1 uncultured Methanoregula sp. | reverse complement strand
TTCTGGAAGACCATGCCGACCCTCTTTCTCAGCTGGACCACGTCGGTTCCCGGGGCATGGATATCCGTGCCCGCCAGCAGGATCTTACCGCTGATCTTCACACAGTCGATGAGATCGTTTAACCGGTTGAAACACCGGAGCAGCGTGGACTTGCCGCAGCCGGAGGGACCGATAAGCGCCGTCACCTGGTTCTTCGGTATCTTCATGGATATCGACTGGAGGGCGTGGGTGTCATAATACCAGAGGTTAAGGTTGTGTGTTGAAATGATCGCGTCAGTTGTCATGTTACCCCCGCAGTTTTTTCTGGAAATGCGTTCTCATCACGATCGCCACCGCGTAGATCCCGATCACGAGCAGCAGGAGAACCAGTGCGGTGCCGTACTTGCTGGTCGATGAACCCGGCACATTCGTTGCGAGGATATACAGGTGGTATGGCAGTGCCATGACCGGATCCGTAAGCGACGAAGGAAGATACCGCTGGGAAAAAACAACCGCAGTGAACATGATCGGTGCTGTCTCCCCTGCTGCCCTGCCGATCGAGAGGATCGTGCCGGTCAACATGCCGGGGATTGCCGGTGGGAGGACGACGCGGTAGATCGTCTGCCAGCGTGTGGCACCCAGTGCAAGGCTGCCCTCCCTCAGCGATTGGGGGATGTTCTTCAATGATTCTTCCGATGCCCGGATGATCGTGGGCAGCACCATGAGCCCAAGCGTGATCTGGCCCGCGATCAGTGAGACGCCGAAATTCAGGAAGTACACGAGAAATGCAAGCCCGAAGAGCCCAAAGACGATCGATGGTGTGCCGTTCAACAGGTCAACGGTGGTCCTGATGATTCGTGTGACGGTGCTCTCTCTGGTATACTCGATAAGATAGATTGCCGCACCCACCCCGAGCGGAACGGCAAAGAGGATCGCGCCGAAAACGAGATAGAGTGTCCCGACAATTGCCGGGAAAATTCCCCCTGCCCTGCCAAGATCTTTTGGTGACTGCGTCAGGAACTCCCATGAGAGCGCAGGGAGACCATGGAGAACAATATCCTGCAGCAGGACGACAAGTATCAGCACGACAATGATTACCGCTGCTGTGATGAAACAAAATGCTACCAGTTCAGCCGTATGCGGGCTGAGGCGGTCTTTGAAAAAGTATGCTGCACCGAGCACGACAATGACGGGAAGTGCGATGGAAAGAGGGGCGATCATGATAAGTGCGATCACAACAAGAAACAGACCGCAGATCACGAGAGGGCGCCGGAGCCGTGCAATAAGGTTCTTCAGAATGATACTCCGCGTGGGGACGCTTCCTATCTGGCGTTCCCTGAGGTTATTCAGGATCACGACCGCTACCGTGTTGATGATCAGGGTGATTGCGAGCAGGATGACTGCGATACCGAACAACGCGGCGTAATGATCGCTTCCGACCGCTACCTCGCCCATCTCAATACCAAGGGTGCCCGTGAGCGTGCGGACCGGTGAAAGAATATTCCAGATCGGGTCAGGGATGATTGCTGCGTTGCCCGTGACCATCAGGACCGCCATGGTCTCACCGATGGCGCGTCCGAACCCGAGTATCACGGCAGCTGTGATGCCGGAAAGTGCGCTGGGGATGAGCACCCGGCTGATCGTCTGCCAGCGTGTGGCGCCGATCGCAAGTGACCCCTCCTTGTACTCCCGCGGGACCATGCTGATCGCATCTTCCGAAATACTGATGATCGTGGGGAGTGCCATGATGCCCAGCAGGATCGATCCCGCAAGCCACGTCTCACCGGTTGGGACATTAAAGGTCGTGCGGATGACATCCGTGAGTACAATCAGACCGAAGAACCCGTATACCACCGAGGGAATCCCTGCAAGCAGCTCTATTGCCGGTTTGAGAATGTTCTTTGCCCACAGGGGGGCAAGTTCGGCGATATATATTGCACACGCGATGGAGAGCGGGACGGCAAAGACCATCGCCCCTAAGGTAACCAGCAGAGTACCCACAATCAGGACAAAGATGCCATACTCCGGCGGGGAACCCGAAGGATACCATGTGGTCCCGGTCAGGAATTGTACAATACCGACCTGCTCAAAGATCGGCAGGCTGTCGCGGAGGAGGAACAACAGGATAAACAGGATTGCAAGAATGGCAGAAAGAGCGGTCAGGAACCAAACGGTTTTGATCGCCTTTTCCTTTCGCTCACGCGATTGAGCTGATGAATGTGGCTGAGGAGCTCGTTTGGTACGCGGAGATCCAGTGCCTTCCATTGTACCGGTTAGCTCCATGTAAAAAGGTAGATTGATTGAGGAACTTATCAATTTGTTCAACTGATGCGAACGTAGCCCTCTTCTTCCACGATCTTCTGGCCATCGGGGCTCCTGATGAAACCGATGAAATCAGCAGCAAGCCCGGAAGGCTGGCCACTGGTGAACATGAACAGTTCACGGCTGATGGGATACGTGCCGGAGAGGACATTCTCTCTGGTTGGTGCAACGGCGGTGCCGGAATCGTTGTACCAGACCGGGAGGGCCTTTACATCCCCGGTGACAAACCCAATGGATACATACCCGATTGCACCGGGAGTCTGGGCGATGGTCTGGGCGACTGCCCCGTTGGAGTTCTTCTCGAGCATGGATTTTGTCGGGGGAGTTCCCTTCAGGATACCATTTGGGTGTGTGTCAAAGAACTCACGGGTACCTGACGCACTGTCACGCCCGATGACAACGATCTGGGTGTTGGTGCCGGGCAGATAAGCACCAGGGACCTGTGTCCACGTGGTAATCTTACCGGTATAGATGTCTGCCACCGTGGCTGCCTGAATTCCCCTGATCTCGTTTTTGGGATGTACCACAATTGCAATGCCGTCTTTTGCAACGATATGTCTGACGAGGTCTGGGTATTTTGTGTTCTCGGTCGCTTTCAGATCACGGGATGACATGCCGATATCAACAGTCTTCTCCC
>CAZVFG010000140.1:0-2955 GCA_964626125.1 uncultured Methanoregula sp. | reverse complement strand
CAGTTCATCCATATTTGTGACCAATTAATTGCTTGTTTATTTATATTTATATCTCCCCTCCCTTGGGCATCTCTGCAATTTTACCATCTGCAACAGTAGCATCACCTTGTTTATCAGTATTAGGTTCCATAACTGGTTGTCCTAGATCCATTTGAGATGTTTGATCTAATGGAAGTCCTGTTTGTGGATCAATTGGTTGACTTGGGTCTGGAATAATACCTTCTTCAATTTCTTTTTTAATCATTGAATTCTGTTCAATAATTTCAATATCTGTTTGACGAAGGATTTTACGCCTTACATAATCTTGTGAAAAATATTTACCAATATAAGGTTCGGCAACTTGTACCATATTCAACCTTTCATTAAGTAATTCTGCGTCTTTAAGTTCCGCAAAGTGATTATCATATAAGAAATCATATTGTATGTGCTCATCCATTGTCTCCCAATCTTCTGGGGTAATGATATTTTTAAGAATTAATTGAGTTTTCAACATATCATTAAACATATATGAAAATCTTTTTCTCAATCTACCAACAAACTTACTGAACTTAACTTCATCACGAAGAATTTCTGAAGAACGTCCAAGGTTAAATCCACCTTCACCATCCATTCTTGATGGTGGTACATTTAATGAACGATAAAGTTTTTTCTTAAAATATTCAATATCTGTGATTTCACCAAGATTTTGTCCACCTGGAAGAGTTGTAATTTCAGTTCCTCTACCACCTTCTCTTCGTGGTAACCAGAAATCTTCCATCATAGACATCATTTTTTTATCATCACGAATTTCACCTGTATTTGCATCATATACAAGTTTATTACGATATCTCATCATCACATCACGAAGATATTGTTCTGCCTTTACTTTAGGTAGATTACCAACATCAATATAAAATACTCTTCTTTCTGGTGCTCTTGAAAGTCTGTAGATTACCAAAGAATCTTCAATCATACGAAGTTGATTGAGAGATTTAATTGCCTTATGAAGATATGATAAGGTTGACCCTTTATTGCGATCTACAAGTCCTGAGGTACAATAGGTAATAGAATCCTTAGTCATCTTAATCCCTGCCTCTCCACCCAATGCAGATGCATTTCCTGTGGGATATGTCATCTTTGGATTATAAATGAAATACTCCTCCATCTCAGGAAATTCATATTCCATCGGGTTTTGATTATTTGGATTCGCATTTGCTAATCTAAATCTCTTATCCGCATCAGTTGTCTTTTTTTGTTGTCTTATATAACGCATTTTCATTGCGTCAATATATCTCAACTCTTTAATTCCTTCTTCTGGTTTTTTGAAATCAATTACTTTGTGATAGTATAGTCTTCCATCAATATACCAATTTCTATAAATTTCATGAGATTTTCTGTCAAAATCTAATAAATCAAGAATATTTTTAAATTCTTCTCTAATTCTTTTTTTAATACCATCACTGGCATTTAAGTTTGAAAGTTCAATCTCTACTGGACTGTCATTTGTGTCAGATACAATTGCCTCACTTACAATATCTTCAATGGCACTATCACATTCAGGGTGAAGTGCCATCTCACGATATCTTTTAATTAAATCAAATTCAGTTCTATAAACACCTTCTATATCTACATAAGAACCAAAAAACCCACTACTTACAAAATGATCAGATCCGTCTTCACTATTAGGAGGAACTGGTGATACTACGGATGGTGATATTGGTTCTTGATCTTCAATAGAAAAACCAAATAATTTTGCCATAATTTAATTAATTTGTATTCTTACTATTTATTAAGCCTTTGCTGCGGTCGCACCACTAATGATTTCATAAGTTTGAACTTGGAATTCTACAGTGAATTCTTCAATTGTATCACCACTATCATAAGATAGATCAATATTTGAAACTGATGTTGGAAAAATATCAACAAATTTGTAAGATGCTAAAATAGCACTATCAGTACCAGCATTTGTTGTGCTATTGAGAGTAGCACCTCTTCCAAGTTGGTAAACAGTTGCATTACTCATATAAGATGCTGGATTTGTTGCTCCAAGATTGTTATCAAGTTTTGCAATATGCTCACTCCAAGATTCAAATGCTCTTCTGAGTTTGAAATCTTCATCATTAATAACTGTAACTGTCCAAACATCAATAGTTCTATCTCCAGCAACTTTAAATGTTCTTCCTCTAAATGGGACATCAATAGATGCAATAGTAGATGCTGGGAGATTTGCTGCTTTACAAAGATACTTGAAGTTGTCAGAATCCCAACTAATCCCAGCTGGGAAAGTTGTTAATTCAACTTCGAATAAATTAGGACGAGCACCACCACCACTCAGTTGACTTTTAAATTGTGAAATTGTTTTAAGCCTTGCCACGATTAGTTACCTCTTTGTGTTATTTATTTTAATAATGATTAAACAGTGCCTGCAACTTCTTCAAAACTCACTCCAGTGCGAGTTGCAACAAAGGTTAAAGTTACATAATTGATGGACTTAGCTGGTTTTAGGAAAATATCAGCTCTAAATTCATTGTTATCAATAACATCGGGAGTGTTGTTTGTTTTGTCACAAACAACTAAGAAACCATAAAGACCTCTTTTTGCTTCAACGTCACGAAGATAAGGTTCAACAATATTTTTAAAATTTGCTCTGGTTAATTCATCGTTCAATTCAAAGAGTTGTGCTTCTGCTGCTTTTTGAAGTGCTTGTTCAATTGTAAGGAACAAACGACGAACGTTAATTCTATCAAATGCAGAAGCATATCCAAGAGCAGTTTTATCTCCAAAGAGAAGAGTACCAATTCCTGGTTGAGTAACAATAGAGTTTATTCTTTGTGGATAAAGTTGATCTCTTTGTGCTTTATTTGGATTATATGCAAGTTTAATCGCATTATTAAGAATTCCACGTTGTTGTCCTGCAGGTGAGAACCAAGGATATGCAACAAGATTTGTGCGCGTCATTAGTCCTGCAACATCAGC
>CAZVFG010000139.1:0-3003 GCA_964626125.1 uncultured Methanoregula sp. | reverse complement strand
TCGCCCCGGCGCGGGGACTCGTGGTTGAAGAGGATCCCGTTTGCGGCAAACATGTTGTACCCCTCACGGTAGTTCCTCACCATCCAGTAGGCATAGACCTTGCCGCAGGCATAGGGGCTGCGGGGATGGAATGGCGTGTTTTCGCTCTGGGGCGGGGGGGAGGCCCCGAACATCTCGCTTGACGATGCCTGGTAGAACTTCATGCCGTGGTTGCTCCGGCGCACTGCCTCAAGCAGCCGGGTGGTCCCGAGCGCCGTGACATTGCCGGTATATTCCGGGGTTTCAAAACTGACCCGGACGTGGCTCTGGGCACCAAGGTGGTACACCTCATCGGGGCGGATATTGTACATCACATGGGCGATCTGTTCCGAATCGGAGAGGTCACCGTAATGCAGGAACAGGTTGGCGTGAGGATCATGGGGATCGATATAGATATGGTCGATCCGGCTTGTGTTGAATGTCGATGAACGCCGGATCATGCCGTGAACCTCGTAGCCTTTGGATAACAGGAGTTCGGCAAGGTACGACCCGTCCTGCCCGGTGATGCCGGTGATGAATGCTTTCTTGGCCATGAGGATGCCTTGGTGAAATGATTACCAGTATATTTCTCTCATCTGTCATAAGTATCTCTTTTTTTTAATTCCAACACTACAGGATATCCGGGAGAAGATCTGTTTAATGTGAGAATAAGACTGCGGTGATGAACTGCAGGAAAATCCATTCTGATCGTCCCGTCTCAGACGGTAACCAGATCGGGGAGAACCGTCAACATTCCGAAAGAAAATACTTGCGATTCCTGGTATTACCAGAAAAGTTAAAAACAATCGCACCCACCAACATTTTTATCTCAGAATAACAAAAGGGATGTGTAATCATACAATTCAGGTATTGCATCAGATGGTGAAATGTGACCTCTCTCTACAATGTCAAGGGGAAAGATGCAGTCCAGGCATTTGTGAGGGCAGGGGGAGTCCGGCGTAAAGGGAAAGGCGATCATGTTAATATCAAGATGCAAAACGGACAGCTTATCACCATCCCTGTCTCCGGAAATGTCAAGATCGGGCTGTTAAAAGCTGCGATAAAAAAGGCAGGATTAAATGAGGAGGAATTTGCACAATGGTTGTAAGGGGCTTTACCATGGAATATACGATTCTTATTCACAAGGCAGATGAAGGAGGGTTTTGGACTGAAGTGCCATCGCTTCCCGGGTGCTTCTCGCAGGGGGAAACCGTTGAAGAGACAATCGAACACGTCAAAGAAGCAATCGAACTCCATATTTCCTGCTTAAAAGATGAGAAGGAGGACGTGCCGGTTGATGATGAATTCATAATAAGCCGTGTACGGATCCAGACTGTTGCCGTTTAATCTTGTATCCCAAAAGTGATTGAACTGTTTAAATTGCTATCTTAACTGTGACGAGGGGAAATTAATGGGGCAACGAAACCTGATGATACGATTGTCGCAGAGGTAACAAGGTACGGTTTCATCCAACTACGGATTCTCCTATGAAGGAGACAGGTACCGGCCTCTATTTCCCTTGGTGATGTAATTTATTCTTCTACCCTCCCGTAATCATCATCAAACCTTAAAATATCATCTTCCCCGATATATTCCCCGATCTGCACCTCAATGATCTCGATGGGCAGGAGCCCGGGGTTCTCAAGGCGGTGCGCCGATCCAATTGGCACAAAGGTACTTTCTCCTTTCCGCAGGAGGAGTTCTTTTCCATCAATTGTCACCTTTGCGGTACCCTTCACCACCACCCAGTGCTCGCTCCGGTGATGGTGCATCTGGAGGGAGAGGCGTTTCTGCGGAGGAATCGTGATGCGTTTTATATTGTAAAACTGTCCCTCCTCAAGCCGTGTGAACGACCCCCATGGACGGTGAACCGTGGTGTGGACCTCAGCCCTCTCATCTTCCTTCTCCCGCAGGTGTTCGACAATCTTTTTGACCTCATGTGCCCGGTTCCTAGGCGCAATGAGAATAGCGTCCTTGGTCTCGATGATTGCAAAATCGTTCACACCAATCGTCGTCACAAGGCGGCTGCTGATGATAAGGTTCCGGCAGGAATCGATGCCGATATGTTCCCCCTGTACGGCATTCTCGTCCCCGCTCTTGGGAAAAACCGAATAGATCGCATCGAAGCTTCCCAAGTCATCCCACGGGGTTTTGAGCGGGACGACAGCGGCTTTCCTGGTCTTTTCCATGATCCCGTAATCGATGGAGATATCCGGTGCCTCCTGGAACGCCACGTCCGGGGGATTGCAAAACGCAGTGACGATCTCCGGTGCATACGTTTCGCATTCCTCAAAGAAGATATCCGTGTTGAAAAGGAACATCCCGGAATTCCAGAGACAGCCCTCTTCAATATAGCGTACCGCGGTCAGGTGATCCGGCTTCTCGACAAAGGCATCAACGGTAAAACTGCCATTGAGCGGTTTGCCGGGCCGGATGTAGCCGTACCCGGTGTGCGGGCTTGTCGGATGAATCCCGAAAACAACAAGGTACTCCTTCGCGAGGTTTTTTGCCTGCATGATTGCGTGCTGGTACTCACCGTTATCCTGCATGAGGTGATCGGAGGGAAGGATGATAACATAGGAGGAAGGCCCTTCCTGCACAATCGAACGGAGCCCGAAATAGATCGCAGGCAGGGTGTTCTTTCCCACCGGCTCGATGAGGATCGTACAGGCGCATTTGATCTCTGCTGCCTGGTCCTGTGCAATGAACCGCTGTTCCCGGTTGGTGATGACAAAGATGTTCCGGTCGGCCGAGAAATGCCGGGCCCGCCGCAGGGTCTTCTGGAAGAGCGACTCATCATCAAAGATTTTTAAAAATTGTTTGGGATATTTCTCCCTGCTGAGGGGGAACAGCCGGGTTCCGCTTCCTCCGGCAAGGATGAGGGTCTTCATATAATTCTCTTCCTTTATTTTATCCTTTGTTGAATAATAAATAATTCCCGTCAAAATCGGTACTTGTTGAATATGCATGACAATACGGTGCACC
>CAZVFG010000138.1:0-3038 GCA_964626125.1 uncultured Methanoregula sp. | reverse complement strand
GCTCCCGAAGCAAGTTCCCCGATAAAAATTTTCGATGGCGTGGAAGTGATGCCGGTACCGGAAACCTCGAGCAGGACACTGTACACATCATTTTTCCGTGGATTTGCCACCTGAACGTTCATGGTCTTTTTCCGCCCCTGAGTAAATGCATCGGGTTTGTCAAGGATCGTCACGACAAGCGGTGTATTATCGATCTGGACCATTGTTTTGTACCATAGGTTGTCAGCATCGCGGAAACTTAAGGAAAATGTCGGGTAATACGTCCCGTCCTTTCCATCGGCTTCAACGGAAAAAGTGAACGTTTGTGTTTTGCCCGGACCAATATTCGATGAATGATCATACGATCCGCTTATCAGTTTGATATTGTTATTCATGTCAGAAAATGTAGCGTGGTTTACGACGACTCCCTGATCGGTATTGCCGTTTGTTACTTCAAAGGTGACCGTACCAACGTCACCGGTAAAAAAAACCGCGGGATCATAGGTCACACTGGAAACATAAACCTTCCCCGCTGCGACAATCGATTCAGGTGTTTCGTAAGCACTCGTTCCTGCTATCATCGTGCCACCGAGCAGGCACAGGGCAATCAATGGAATAAAAAAGGTGTATTTCATTCACATCACTGTCAGGACATAGAGGTTATAGATAATATACCCAGCGAAAGGTATACCGACACAGATGGCAGCGTCACGCACCGAAAGCATCCGTGCATGCTTCAGGCCGAATATCCAGATATTTGCACTCAATACCAGAAACACAATCGATATGACGGATGTTATCTGGGTTAATGCCATCATTGCAGGATCATGCATGAGTGCTCTTGTCGCTTCCTGAATGAGCTGTGGATCCTGAATTGCAGCTGCGGAAAGTGTTGGGACTTTCACCTGAGGGATATACGAATATGCGACAATGGATGTGATGAGGATCCCAACCACCTGCGGGAGATATCCATACCCGACAATTTCCATGGTCCTTTTAAATGAGCCCTTTCCTTTGAACACGGATGATATGGCAAAGATCACACCTGACCATAGTACCCAGAAAATAAAGGTGAAAAAAAGGGCTCCGATGAAGGCGGAGAGAACCACGATTGTCTCCATGCCGGGCATGATGCCTGCCATCATCGTTGCGGTTAATCCACCGATAAGGTAGGCGTACGCTCCTGCGGCAATCCCTGCCGCAAGGATAATCATGGCAGGTCTCATAAGGCTCTCTTTTTTTGTTATCAGATCCCCAAAGAACGCGTCGGGCTTAAGGAAAAGATCAGCGATTGAATATTTCACTCAGATACCTCCATTTGATCCATGTTGGTCATTTGTTGTTGTTATAAAGACAACGTGGTCTAATGTTGGATCCCCTCATTTATATTCTTGCTGAGAAAGGGAATCGGGGAGCATCCCCCGGATTGACAATGAAGGATCTCTTTTCGGTTTATAGGGGTCGTAGTATTGCCGATGTGATTGACACCTGAATCTGGTGAATGTACCGACAACCCATGATCAGGAAATTATTTCGTGCCGTCATTATGGGACTATTACCCTAAAATGTATTAATATAATCATTGGATTCATAATTTGTTCAATAAAGTATAAATTTGTACAGTCAAATAATAGTTTATGCAAACCAAAGTCTTGCTTGATGACGAGCAGATCCCTAAACAATGGTACAATATCCAGGCGGATCTGCCCACCCCCCTTGAACCGGTGCTCCACCCCGGAACCAAAAAGCCTGTGACTCCTGATGATCTGAAGATCATCTTCCCTATGGAGCTGATCATGCAGGAGGTCAGCACGAAACGGAATATCGATATTCCGGCAGAAATCCGGGAGATCCTTGCGCTCTGGAGACCAAGCCCGCTGTATCGGGCACATCGTCTTGAGAAGTTCCTCAAAACCCCGGCAAAGATCTATTACAAGTGGGAAGGGGTAAGCCCGCCCGGCAGCCATAAACCGAACACCGCCGTACCTCAGGCATATTACAATATGAAGGAGGGGATCTCCCGCATCGCGACCGAGACAGGAGCAGGACAGTGGGGCTCGGCGCTCGCGTTTGCCACAAAACTGTTCGGGCTGAAGTGCACGATCTACATGGTCCGCTCCAGTTATGCCCAAAAGCCCTACCGCAAAAGCATGATGCATGTCTGGGGTGCAGAGTGCATCCCGAGCCCGTCTGAAAAGACCAATGCCGGCAAAGCGGCGCTGGCAAAAGATCCCGATACCACCGGGAGTCTTGGGCTTGCGATCTCCGAGGCCGTTGAGGACGCGGCAACCCACAACGACACCAATTACTCCCTTGGCTCGGTTCTCAACCATGTCTGCATGCACCAGACGGTGATCGGGCTTGAGGCCCGCGAGCAGCTTGCCATGGTCGATGCGTACCCTGACGTGGTGATCGGCTGCGTCGGCGGGGGATCAAATTTTGCGGGTATATCGTTCCCGTTCGCCGGTGACAAGCTGAAGGGAAAGCACCCGGATACCACCCTCATCGCGGTCGAACCATCGGCGTGCCCGACCCTGACCAAGGGGCTGTACACGTATGACTTTGGCGATGTGGCGGGGCTCGCCCCGATCCTCAAGATGTACACGCTCGGCCATGATTTCATCCCGCCTGCCATCCATGCAGGAGGACTACGCTACCATGGCGATTCACCCATTGTCTCAAAGCTGGTGCATGAAAAGACGATGAAGGCGGTTGCCTATCACCAGAGCGAGGTGTTCGAAGCGGCACAGACCTTTGCACAAACGGAGGGAATTATTGTCGCACCGGAAACGGCCCATGCGGTCAAGGCAACCATTGATGAGGCACTGAACTGCAAAAAGAGCGGGGAAGCAAAGACGATCCTGTTCAACAATTCAGGGCACGGTAACTTTGATATGTCGGCGTATGATGCATACTACGCGGGCACGCTGGTGGATTACGAATACCCGGCCGAGCTGATCAAACAGTCGTTAGCCCGGATCCCGAAAGTTCCTTAACTATATTCTTTTTTTATGCGCCGCATCGGCTTTCTCGTTAATCCTTACGCTGGAATGGGGGGA
>CAZVFG010000137.1:0-3101 GCA_964626125.1 uncultured Methanoregula sp. | reverse complement strand
TTAACTAGCTTAGCCAAACCATACGCATCAAGGGGTGACTGTGAGGCAGGGGTTCCTGTCAACATCCATAGCCACATATTGGGCTTGACGATTCGGTTCAGGGTGCGCCAGCGTGTGGTAGTTGCAGTCTTGTAGGCGTTGGCTTCATCAATCACTATCATGTCAAAGTTAGCCTTGACGATGTCGTCTTCCACAATAGGCACACCGTCGTAGTTGATGACGACGAACTCTGCATCTGAGTTGATGACTTGTTGCCGTTTCTCTTTACTGCCGTAAGCAATGCCAACCTTCCTGTGCATAGCCCCCTTGAAAATATCGTTCTGCCATGCTGACTGCATGATTGATAGGGGGCAAATAATTAGCACACGTTTGATGTGTTTGGCGTTCATCAAGTAATCACACGCCCATGTGACCGATAGCGTCTTGCCTGTGCCGGGTTCAGAGAAACAGAAGGCTCGTCTGTGCAGAGTAAGAAACGCGGCTGTTTGTTTCTGGTGTGTAAACGGCTGATAGATGCCCGGCCAACTGTACTTGGCAACGATGGGGGAAGGTACGTTCTTGACCTTCAGGTTCTTTAATACCTGCGCTTCTTCCAAACCCCAGTGCACCATCACTGTACTGATGGGGCCTTCCTCAAGCAATGCGCTTTTGGGTATCACGTTCAAGACCCTGTACGGGTTCTTTAATTTAAGTTTTAGTGCTTTTCCGTCAATGATTTCCATACATGCTCCAATGCATAACAGACCGAAAGTGACATCCACTTCGATCATTAAGTAACACCTTACGGGTGTCATTCGGTCAGATCATCTAAACGAAAAATAAAGACTCTGACTGATGCGGTTTAAAGGGTTCAACTCAAAAAAGCCCCCCGTGCCCGCCACTCACACCTAACGCGGCACGTATTATTTTTTCTTGGGTTTGTTTACCTTTACGGTGTGGTCGCTGTTGCGGCTGAATGAACGGTTGGCGCTTGGCGTTTTGAGTTGCAGGTTACCCTTGGCGGTACTTCCACCTTTAGATAAAGGGCGCTTGTGGTCAATATCTTTTCCCTTACGGTCAATGCCTTCTTTGTCGTAAAGGTCACGGGCTTGTTCACGTTTTCTTCTAGTAGGTAATTCATTTCTGTCCAACTGCTGTTGATATTCTTTCTTATAGGGTCTAGGTTTGTTTACGTAGGGCATATCATTTCCTTCCACAGTGGGCGCAGGATGACACCCAACAGTGATTTTTACACAATCCGTTAGGTTTTGCATTCCAAATATCTGCGCTGTATGCGCTTTCTAACATCATAACTTTAGGCATCCAGTTGCCCCAGTACCTATGCTGTTGTTCCACCTCAAAGACAGATGGCACGAACTTATCCTCGGCTAAAAACAGCAAGCCGCCCTTGACCTTCTTGATCTCTGGGAACATTTTGAACACCGCAAGTGCCATAAGTTCCAACTGCCCTAGGTCAGCGTAGCGGGACTTGCCAAGCTTGTAGTCAATCACACGGGCTTCACCCTTCTCGCGGTCAATGATGAGCAGGTCAGCCACACCACGGAACCAGCAGTCAGGGTCAAAGAAGTCACATGGCTCTAGCTTTTCAGTCAGCGCCATTTTAAATTCACATAACTTCTCGCCCTGTATCTTGAGCAGGCTATCAAGCGCAGGCTTGATGAAGGCAAACTTCTCGGGTATTTCCTTGCCATCCCGTATGTACAACTCAGCAACCTCGTGTACCAACTTGCCGTAGAGGGCTTGCTCACCCTCGGGTTCCTTGATGTCCTTGAGTACCTTGGTGTGGTAGAACTTCTTGGGGCAGGTGGTAAACGTCTTCAGGCTACTGAATGACCATGCAGGAATCTTTGCCATCAACAATCTCCGTAACTCAATCCCATACCGCTTTCGCAGTTGACTGGTAAACCTTCAGCCCATGACGGAACCCAACGCATGCAGGACTCCACATAAGCACGTGCTTCATCGGCTTCTTCTTGCCTAGCGACAATACCAATAGCATCGTGCACGGTAAGCACGACCTTGTATCGCTTAGCAATTTTTAGCATTTGATCGCCAATGATACACCGCGCAATGGCCTGTGTGAAGTTTTCTACAACTTTTCCACCATATATTTTATTGGGGCCGTTGCGTGTTTGATATGTAAACTGCCGCTTGTCATCTTGAATCACTTCTGCCAAGCCGTTATAGTAGATGTGTAGCCCGTTCGGGAGGAGGATACCTTTCTCATTCACTGTGAGCAGGCCATCTTTACCCAGCTTCATGGTCATGCCACGCATCATGCAACGTAAGGCTTCTTGCGATTCACGCCAAAGTAATGGGACTTTTGCATAGCGGTCACGATAGACCGAAATAATACGCGCACACTCGTCGGTCGACATCTCAGCACCAAAAGTTTTGAGTTGCGCTTGAAACTTCGCACCACCCATGCCGTATCCGGCACCAAGAATAGTAGTCTTACCGACAAACCGTTCGTCCTTTGTGATCTCAGCTTCACTCTTGCCGTATATAGCCGTCGCCATGATTTTGTATACATCTTCGCCATCTGCAAACGCCTTCACTAAGTCATCCTGACCCGACTCCCAAGCCAACGTACGGGCTTCGATCTGGGCTGAGTCAGCATCAATAAACACATAACCCTCGGGTGCGAGGATCGCCTTCTTCAGCTTGCCTGCGTTCGGCCCACGGCTTGGCAGGTTCTGTAGATTCACTGAGTCAGTACCACCCCACCTTCCGGTGTGGGCAGCATAGTATCTAAGGGGCACAGGAAACGCCCCACGGTGGCTAATGTCAATGAACCGCTGAGTACGGGTTTCCTCAAGCGTTGACTTGGTTCCGATGCGTGCCGCGCACAGGGCTTGCACCCGTGGGTCTTCGTGCTCAAGCAACTCTTTGAACGCCTCGTCACTCTTGGCCAACGCCAGTGTGGGCTTGCCTGTGGTGGGGCTGATCTTGGTGGGGGCTTCCACATCCAAGCCCTTGAGCATGGTGGCAAACTGTACGTTACTCATCAGGGTTTTGCGTACCTCGGCCTGCGTTTCCTCGTCACCAAGGATGTGCTTGACCGCAAGGTCTTGCTTGCCCACAGCTTGCAGTGCACTGAC
>CAZVFG010000136.1:0-3109 GCA_964626125.1 uncultured Methanoregula sp. | reverse complement strand
GCAACCTGATCACGTCCTGCAGGCTGAACAACCTCAAAAGCCGGGTCCTGCTGTACAAAGATGAAGGTGCACGGATCGTCTCCTGCGGGTGGGATTAAAAAGAAAGGCCTTGGGTTCAGCCCGCTCTTTTTTTCGCCCGAAGCAAAAATCCCTGTGTGCATCGTTGCCCGTTCCCTCAGCAGGATCATAATTCGTAAATACCATCCCGCCGGATTATCTTTGCAAATTTTTTTAGGTTGCCATGGCATCCGATGGAGCAGACACGACAGGCAATGCTGCTGATGTTCCGGAGATTTGCCATACCCCGGACACGCCGGTAACGGAAACGGAAAAGCGCATCATCCTTCTTATCGCTGTTCTGGCCGGGTTTCTTACGCCCTTTGACGGGTCCGCGGTCAACATTGCGCTGCCGAACATCGGGGCAGAGTTTCACATGGATGCGGTCGCCCTTTCCTGGGTGGCGACTGCCTACCTGCTTTCGTCGGCACTGTTCCTCGTCCCGTTCGGAAAGATTGCGGATATCCACGGCAGGAAAAAGATCTTTTTGTACGGAATTTCGGTTTTTACCATCGCATCACTGGCCATGACCATGGTGCGTTCCAGCGACATGCTCCTTTTTGTCCGGATCGTCCAGGGCATCGGAAGTTCCATGATCTTCGGCACTGCCGTCGCAATCCTGACCTCCACCTTCAGTGCCGGTGAGCGGGGCAGGGCGCTCGGGATCTATATCACCTCGGTGTACCTGGGGCTCTCGCTCGGCCCGTTCCTGGGGGGCGTGCTGACGCAAAACCTGGGGTGGCGCAGTATCTTTTACATCAATGTCCCGATCGGCATCGCCACTGCCCTGCTCGTCATCTGGAAACTGAAGGGAGAATGGGCGGACTGCCACGGGGAAACGTTCGACATTACCGGTTCTGTCATCTATGGCGTTGCCCTGGTATCCATCATGTACGGGTTCTCCGTCCTGCCGGGTGCGACGGGTCTATTCCTGATCATCGCTGGCTGCCTGTGTATGGCAGCATTCATCCGGTACGAACAGCGCCAGCCATTCCCGGTGCTGAACATGAGGCTCTTTTCGGAAAGCAGGGTCTTTGCCTTTTCGAACGTTGCCTCCCTGATCAATTACAGTGCGACCTATGCCGTCGCATTCCTGCTCTCCCTCGACCTCCAGTACACCCACGGCTTTTCACCGGAATACGCCGGGTTCATCCTGATCGCAGCACCGCTGATGCAGGCGGTCGTCTCCCCGTTTGCCGGCCGGCTGTCGGACCGCATCGACCCCGGGATCATCGCGTCCGCCGGCATGGGCCTGACCGCGCTGGGGCTGTTGATGCTGGCATTCCTCGGACAGGATACCCCCCTCTGGTACATCGTCAGCGCGCTCCTGGTGCTCGGGTTCGGGTTTGGGCTTTTCTCCTCCCCGAACACGAATGCGATCATGAGTGCGGTGGAGAAGAGGTATTACGGTGTCGCCTCCGGCATGGTCTCCACGATGAGGACGCTGGGACAGCTTCTCTCGATGGGGATTGCCATGATGATCTTTGCCATCATCATCGGCAGGGTAGAGATAACACCGGCGTATTACCCACGGTTTGTTGACAGCCTGCACTACGCATTTGTCCTGTTCACAATCCTGTGCGTGATCGGGATCTTCGCATCCCTTGTGCGGACGAATACGAAGCAGGCGGGTCAGGGTCAGATGCAACCCCGGGTATGAAACAATTATCATTTAAGTACCAGGGAACTGAATTCCCTGTATAATGGATACCGGGCAGGAAGAAGTACGGAACAGGGTGTACCGTCTCCTGATCGCAGCGCCGGTTGTAATCGGGCTGACGCTGTTTGTACCCGCGGGCTCGCTCTCCTACTGGCAGGGGTGGCTCTATCTGGGTGTCATTTTTGTGCCGCTGGTTTTTGCGGTTTCATATTTCCTGAAAAACGACCCGGCACTGCTTGAGCGGCGCATGAAGCTGCGGGAGAAGGAAGGGGAACAGAAATGGATCGTACTCCTCTCTTCGGTTGTCTTCCTTGCCGGCTTTTTGCTTCCGGGGCTGGACTATCGGTTCGGGTGGTCGGATGTACCGGTCGCTCTTGTGCTCGCGGCAGACGCGATCGTGTTCCTTGGCTACCTGATCACATTCCTCACCTTGCGGGAGAACAGCTTTGCCTCGCGTATCATCGAAGTTGAACAGGGGCAGCGGGTCATCTCGACCGGCCCGTATGCCATAGTCCGGCACCCGATGTATGCAGGCGTGATTCTGATGTTTCTGTTCACACCGCTTGCCCTTGGTTCGTCTTTGGCACTGGTCGCGTTTGTCCCCCTCGCGGTGCTGATTGCGTTCAGGATCCGCAATGAAGAAGCGGTGCTCGTACGGGAATTACCCGGCTACCGGGAATACTGCGGCAAGGTTCGCTACCGGCTCGTGCCGGGGATCTGGTAAGGGTTGCAAGGAACGTTAAGGATTCCAAAACCCGGGCGTGTTCCGGTAAAAGACCTCCGCCTGTCATGGTATTGATTACGCATCCCGCCCCACCGGATCAGGGAAAAGACGCCGGCACCATGGAACACATACGCACTGCGTTCAACGCCACTGCATCCCGGTACGATGCCCAGCGGCAGTGGGTGATACCCGAGATCGACGCGTTTTACGGGGCTGCCGTCCGGGCGGCGGACTGGCCCGGCAGCAGGCCGGCGATCCTGGACATTGGGGCAGGGACCGGCCTGCTCAGTGCATTGCTCCTCCAGCGATACCCGGACGCGTGCCTCACGCTTCTGGACATATCCGACCAGATGCTGAAGGTCGCTCACGAGCGGTTCTCCGGAAATCCGGACGTGAAGTATATCACCGGCGATTACAGTACAGGAGAGCTCGGGGGACCGTACGACCTCGTCTGCTCTGCCCTCTCGATTCACCACCTCTCGCACGATGACAAACAGCAGCTCTACCGGCGGGTGTATGATGCACTGAACCCAGGGGGCGTCTTTGTGAACGCCGACCAGGCGGCAGGGGAGACTCCCGCACTGGACCGGCAATACATGGACTACTGGGACGGGTTTATCCGGAACGGTCCGCTGGGCACGGACGAGCAGGCAGAGATCCTGAAGCGG
>CAZVFG010000135.1:0-3118 GCA_964626125.1 uncultured Methanoregula sp. | reverse complement strand
TCCGGGAGCTCTGGGTGCGCGGGCCGGACCGGCACTGGTACCGGTACCTCGTGCTCCCGGATTCGATCGAGATCCTGGAAGACGATGATGATGACGAGGATCCGGCAGCCGGGGTGGCACCCCCACCCCCTCCGGTTTTTGCCCCTTATCATCCGCTGACCCGCAGATTACCCGGCATGGTATCCGGTTGACTCTTCTGTCCGGAATCACCAGCAGATGCGATCAGGTACCTGGACGGCATCCCGGCATAGGGGATGTTTTGAGATGTGATCATCATTTGAGCGGTTGATAAACGTAGATAATTGAAATATTTAAATAATTCAAAAGTATAAATACATTTATGGGAACCATCACCATCAGCATCGATGACGAGGTGGAGAGGAAATTCCGCGAACGGGTAAAAAGGGTGCACGGGGAACGGAAAGGAGCGCTTGGCCAGGCAGCCACCGAAGCACTGGATCTCTGGGTTGGCAAAAAGTCCCAGGAGGAGATCGCAAAGACTGCCCTTGCACTGATGGAAACCACGTACAATCTGGGAACCTGGCAGTACACATCCCGGGACGATCTCTATGGACGCACCAATAGCACTTATTGATTCCAACATCTTTGCGTACGTCTTTGATGCACAGGACCTGGAAAAACAAAAGCGGGCAAAGGAACTGCTCGCGAAATGCTGGAGAGGCGAGGCGCGGTATGCCGTATCAGTTCAGAACCTTGCAGAGTTTGCCGTGATCGTAACAGAAAAAGCCACACATCCCCTGCCGGAAAAAACCGTGCAGGTGTTCATCCGTACGATCGTCTCGTTTGACGGATGGATCAAGATCGCGTATTCGGGCGAAACGATCGTTCAGGCGCTCAAAATCCGGTCCGGTTACCATGTCCATTTCCGGGATGCGCTCATCATTGCAACCATGCAGGAGCATGCAATCGGCTCCATCTATTCCGAGGACCGTCAACTCGCCCGTGTACCTTTTGTTACGCTCATAAATCCTTTTGAACCTGCATCGGTTTCCACGACTCACACTGCATAAGCGGCATCGCTCCCGGAACGATGGAGCCGGAACGCCGGAACATAAATCCCAAAAAGAACACGACGGGCAGTCAGCCGTTGATCCGCTGCCGGTACCACGCGACCGTCTCTTCAAGCCCGGTCTTAACGGTATACTCAGGCAAATATCCAAACGCATCCTGCGCCCGCGTGATATCCGCAAGCGAGTCCCTGATATCCCCGGCACGCGGGGGTCCGAAGACCAGCGGGACCGTGATGCCGGTGATCTCCATGATCAGGGCGGCGAGCTCCTTTACGCTGATGCGCCGACAGTACGCGACATTGAACACGCCCTGTGCACCGCTCTCCATTGCCCGGATGTTTGCCTGCACGACATCCTTTATGTAGGTGAAATCCCGGGTCTGTTCACCGTCACCAAAAATCGTAGGAGAACGGTGAGCAAGGATGCTCGTGATGAATTTCGGGATCACCGCGGCATACTGCGAGTCCGGGTCCTGCCGGGGCCCGAAGACGTTGAAGTAGCGGAGCGAGAGTGTACTGATCCCGTAGACTTCGGAGAATACTCTCATATAATGCTCTCCGGCAAGCTTCGAGACTGCATATGGCGAGAGAGGATTGGGCGCCATGTCCTCGCGTTTGGGAAGTGTCGGGGTATCTCCATAGACCGATGAGGAGGATGCAAATACCACCTTCCGGACCCCGCAGTCCCGGGCTGCAAGGAGAACGTTCAGCGTGCCGGTGATGTTTGCCTCGTTTGTCGCGAGGGGGTTGTTGATGGAGCGGGGCACCGATGCAATCGCACCCTCGTGAAAGATCCCGTCCGCGCCGGCAAACGTCTCCCTCAGCAGCGGGAGATCGGTGATGCTGCCCGGAACGACCGTGACATTGTTCTGGGACAGGAACGGTTCAATATTCTCCAGCCTGCCGGAAAAGAGGTTGTCGAGGATGACGACTTCATGCCGCTGTTGTGCGAGCTCTTCTGCGATGTGCGAGCCAATAAACCCTGCGCCACCGGTGACGATGTATTTCATGGAGCTTTTCCTGGTAAACCAGATTTCCCGGGTATGGGGATGAGAATGCTTTTTTATCAATTTTGCACCTGATGATATTAAATCACATTGATAAAATTGCCACTGAACTTTTAAAAAAAATCCAACCCGTTTCGTTCCGGTTGGATCCTCGTAGGTACAGGGCGGCAGCAATCTTTCGATTTGATGTAATAAAAAAAGGACGATAGTATTATTTGTCTTTTTGTCATGCACTCAACGGGTGCTGGATAACAGGAATGCTGATCTGGTTATAGAATTCCTCGGCGTATCCGTCCGGGAAACTCACGCGGGTAACTGCGGGAGAAAAGTCCGGGTTGATAAACGGGGCAAACCAGTACTGGTTTAAGACCTTCTCGGCTTCCACAAACGAAAGCGCCGGCGTATTCATGGTAACGATGCCATCCCGCTCCTGCTTTGACGCAAAACCCTGGATCATGAACCGGGACTCGCCTCCGTCGGCTTTCGTTACAACAACCGGCTTGCCATAACTGCTCTCCAGGGCTTTTTTGAGTTCCATGCCGGGATTTGCGATCTGCAAAAAGACCGCGAAGTTCTCAAACCATGAGAGTTCATATGAGAAGGTGATCACGGCATCGGTATTCTCCTGCACCACGATATCAAGGTTCTTTGCGGTAAATGCCTGGGCAGGGCATGCCAAAAACCAGAACAGGATGATCAGGATGCCGGAAAGAACGATTGCTCGCTTCATAGACTGTAATCCTCCGGGAGAAGGTATTGCGGATACCTCTTGATAAGGTTTCTGATGACAGGACATTGACAAAAAAGACTGTGTGCAGAAGAATTCCTTACAGATTCATGCAATAACCTGAACGATGCAATAACCTGAACGATCCCCTTTTCTCACCTGATGGAATGCTGCAGGAAAAATCCTTACGATCCGGTTCCCTGCCTGGAAATACCGGGCATACCGTTGATAAAAAAAATCGGTTGAGGAAATTTATTCCGGGATATAAAAAATAATCCGGTACCCGGAACTGCTCCCGCCATCACAGCTTCGGCTTTACTTTCAGTGCTGCAACGAGCAGCTCAACACCCGCTT
>CAZVFG010000134.1:0-3126 GCA_964626125.1 uncultured Methanoregula sp. | reverse complement strand
CAAAATTTTATTTTATTTTTGGGAGGATCTCAAGATGCACGGGAATATTTTTCACTGAATGTGTCAATGCGCCGATACTGATCATATTGACACCCAGCGCTGCATATTCAACAATCGTGTCGGCATCAATGCCGCCGGATATCTCAATCGTAACCCGATCCCGCAACCCATGCTGTTTCAGGGCATCGAGGGACTCCTTCACCTGCTTTGGGCTCATGTTGTCAAACATAATGATATCACATCCCGCCTTTGCCGCACGCACCGCATCCTCGCTGGTCTCTACTTCTACCTCGACGTTGTGATACCTGGAATGTGATTTTGCCATTGCCACTGCATCATCAAGGCTGACGAGCGCAAGATGGTTGTCTTTGATGAGAATGCCGTCACTGAGGTTCATGCGATGGGGGTCTCCGCCGCCAAGCGTGACTGCTTTTTTGTCAAGGTCGCGCAACCCGGGACAGGTTTTTCGGGTGGCTGCCACTCTGCATGCGGGATTCACACGCTGCACTGACTCGACGAACCCCCTTGTCGCGGTTGCAATCCCGCTCATGCGTCCGATGATATTGAGTGCCGTGCGTTCCACCAGCAGGATCTTTTTTGCAGGACCCTCCAGGTGAAGGAGGATATCCCCCCGGTGTACGGGCGAACCGTCAGGAATGGCCTGTCGCACCGTCACATCAAAATACTGGAAAAGAACTGATGCTTCTTTGAGCCCGGCAACGACCGCCGGTTGCTCGATGGTGATGGCAGCCCGGCAATCGATATCCGGAATCACACTTTCTGATGTTACGTCCCCGAACGGGGCATCTTCCCGTATAAAATTCAGCAGGTATTCAAGGGTAACCATATAAATTCTCCTCATGACAGCGGCATATGCCCGGTCTGCCTGGCTGATTCTGTCATGTACCGACGACGATCGGATCTTCGAGATTCTTTAACAGAGACAGGATTGAGAGAGCAGCAAGATAACTCGTTGCAGGGTTATCAGGACTCGGCACATTGGTCACACGGATTGTGGTTTCTCCAAAGTCCCCCTCCATGATCACCTCGTGGACATTCCGATCGACTGAAGGGTCTACCCAGAGTTCAACGTCAACATCCCTTCCCGCGGCAAGGCTCATGGCAACGGAGACATTGACGTTTTTAGGGAAGGCCTTGATGCATTCATGTGCTTTACCGGAAAAGATGAGACGACGCTCTTTTGCCTCAATTCCCAGCGACTGCGGGCTTTTTACCGTCCGTAAGAGAAGTTTTGTAACGGGCGATATACGCCCCACCTTGAGATTGTCAAGGCCGAAGATCGCACCGCTGGGAATATAAACCCTCTTCCCATACCGGCGGGCAGACCCTCTCAGTTCCTCCCTGAATCCGGGATCAGCAAGCGCACCCACGCTCATGATAACAAGGTCCTTGCCAAACGCAAGGGCGTCCAATGCATAGTGCTGTACCGCATTTACTGATGCAGCTTCAACGAGGATGTCGAACTCTTCTCTGATAAAGGACTCAAAATGTTCGAATGCCCGTGCACCGGTAATCTTTTCGAGTTCTTTTGCCCGGTCAAAAAATGTATCGTACAGGGCGACAATCCTGATCCCATCGGCATGTCCCGCAATGATGTGGCCGATATTGCCGCACCCGATGAGGCCAATCCTGATCATTGATAAACAGATAGTGGGTATCATTGGTTAAGCATTGTGCTGGCGGTCATTTTTCCCTCTGAAGTAATGATTCTGGCATGCCTTTTTCGTGTTAAGGGAATAATGGATGAAAGAAAAGAAAGAACAAAAATTGTATGCCCGCATCAGGACTTAAAACAACTAACGTCCATGACACCAACAGGTTTTGAGAATCTTAACGGTAAAAGGGTATATATTGAGACCTACGGGTGCCGGTATAATTTCGGGGACACGGCAAAATTAAAAGAGATCATCCAGCACCAGGACTGTACTCTGGTTCAGTCAGAGGGTCATGCCGATGCCGTGATCATCAACACCTGCACGGTTGTCGCGGCTACCGAGCGGCGTATGCTCCGGCGATTGTTGCGGTTCAGGGACCGGGAACTCTATGTGACGGGCTGCATGCCGGTGGTGCAGAAGGATGCGATCATGGCTGTTTGTACACCGGTCATCATCGATCCCCGGGCTATTCACCGGTGTTACCGGAATGTCGGGACCGTTAGTCCCGATCCGGTGGGCATTGTCCAGATTGCGCAGGGTTGTTGTGGACAGTGCACCTATTGCATCACACGGACCGCCCGGGGGGCTTTGAAAAGTTTTCCCATGCATGAGATCCTTGCCCAGATGCGTGGCTTTATCCGGCAGGGTGCTGCAGAGGTCCAGCTGACAGCACAGGATGTGAGCGCATGGGGACGGGATACCGGTACTTCACTTCCCGACCTGCTTGTCAAATGTGCGGAGATCCCCGGTACCTTTTCCATGCGGGTTGGCATGATGAATCCTGCGACCATACTCCCCATTCTCGATGATCTTATCGGAGCGTTTGCACATGAAAACATATTCAAATTCATCCACATCCCCGTCCAGTCCGGTTCAGACCGCATCTTAAAAACCATGGGAAGGGGGTATGGTTGTGAAGACTTCGAGCAGATCGTTGCGGCGTTCAGGAAAAAATATCCGGCAATCACCGTTGCGACCGATATGATTGTCGGGTTCCCCGGGGAAACTCAGGATGATTTTTATAAATCCCTTGCGCTGCTCGATCGCGTACGCCCGAACAAGGTGAATGTGACACGATTTTCAAAGCGCCCGTTCACCCTGGCATCTCATAAAAAGGAAATTTTGGATGCAGAAAAAAAAGACCGCTCCCGGATTATGAAAATCCGGGCAGAGCAGATCTATCACGCGATCAATGCACCTTTTCTGGGACAAGAGATGCCATTTGTCGTTACCGAACGGGTCAGGCATGGATCGGTGATGGCCCGGACCCCCTCATACCTCGGTATAGTTCTTAATGAGGATCTCCCCATTGGATTTACCGGACATGCCCGTCTCGAGAAAGAACACATGTATTTTTTCCTGGGGAAACGTGACGGTTAGTATAAGAGGCAAAAACGGGTTCATACCACCCGTCTCCCGCAATCCCTGATCAAATAATCTGTAATCTTTT
>CAZVFG010000133.1:0-3127 GCA_964626125.1 uncultured Methanoregula sp. | reverse complement strand
ATAGATCGCCGATGCCATGATTTTATATACATCTTCTTTCCTTTCAAACGCTTCGATGAGGTCAGTCTGTCCTGATAACCATGCAACAATCCTTGCTTCAATCTGTGATGAGTCGGCGTCTATAAGCACATGACCCTTTGGCGCTGTAATTGCATCCTTAAGCAAAGACTTGCGTGGCAGGTTTTGTAAATTTAGTTTGTCATCGCCACCCCAACGACCAGTATGAGCAGCATAATAACGAAGTGGTACAGGCATATTGCCCCGTAAACTAATATTAATGAATCTTTCCGTCCGTGTTTCTTCAAGGGTTGACTTCGTCCCCAGTCTAGCGGCAATGATAGCTTGAACTCGTTCATCAGAGTGTTCAGCCAACGCCTTAAATCCTTCGTCGCTTTTAGCAAAAGCATAGGTTTCCTTTCCGTTAGCGGGGCTTATCTTTGTCGGCGGTTCTACACCTAGGCCTATAAGCAGTTCAGCTAACTTGGGATTACTCATTAGCGTGTCTTTATCTGATATGCAAGCATCAAGTAGTTTCTCTTTGCGGGCTTTGACTTGCATCAAATGTTGCTCTAGTAATGGAGTATTTAGTTGCAGTATCGGCTCAGAGAACATCTTTGTAGTTAAGTCGATAAGCTGAAGTTCTGTCTTTGAAAAGCGCTGTGCTAGGATATTGAATAACTTGTAGGTTAGCTCCACGTCGTTAACGCAATACTTACCATAAGCATCAAGTTCCCCAGCACCAAAGTTTTGGCGTCTTTTACCCAAAGCATCAAGAACTTCCGTTCCCTTCTTCCCCAAAGAGTATCTGTCCACCAATTTAGCAAGACTGTTTCCAGCTTCAAGCCCATCTGTTGCACGAGCCATGCTAAGCGTGTCCAGCCAAGCCATCGGTTGAATACCAAACCGCCAAGAAAGAATAGCGGAGTCAAACATAGCGTTATGAGCAAGTGCAAAAGAATGGCACCAATCAAACTTATACAAGAAGTTAGAAATTTTATCGTGTGTTCCGCTAAACCAAATCGCTTCATTGTCGTTCTCCTTTATAGCGACGCCTATTGTTTCAAACATATCCGAGCGAACATATTCTTCTGTCGTTAGCTTTGATAAGCTAAACGCCCTGTCATAATAAGTTTCGAAGTCTAAGGTGATGATGTTCAAACTTGTAGCCTTCCCCAAGTTGTTCCTTTTAAGTTCAAGCCGTGTGAGTCCATTACTTTTTCCACCCAGTCTCTTGTTTCTCGCTGTGGGTCGATAAGTTCCTTCATTACTTCTTCTGTAAAGCGTTGTTGCATTATCTTGTCTATAGCGCCAGTAATTGCCTTTCTGTCGTCTTCTTCTAAAAAAGCAATGTGCTCGGATATTATATGATTCCATTTGCTATGCACTCCACCAAACTCTTCGGGGTTGGTTTTCATGCGTTCAATCAAAATTTTTACGCCATCGTTCATAATCTTTTCATCCTATGGTGAAGGAACTGGTAGGTCGCCCGCATTTCAGCACCGCCCCTCGTCGTCAAAACTCGCCAAATATTGGTTGAGGTCGTCTAGCAATTCTTCGTTAACAAGAAAGGCGTCGCCCCCTGCCCGTCGTATGCGGAGTATCTCTCGTTCTTGTAGTGCCGTGAGTTTACCGCCGTCGGCTTTGCATTCGATTGCTAGGAACTTACCGCAGAAGCACGCTATAATATCGGGGACGCCTGACTTGCCATAGCCATGCGTAGCAGGGAAGAAGTAATAGACGCCGTGGTCTTTCAGAATTTTAACGACGGCTTTCTTTACCTTGGACTCAGGTGTTGTCATTTGGTTTCGGTTTCCTTATCTAATTGACATAGTATACTCTTAAGTAAAAGTATACGCAACGAGATTTTTACTAGGACAAACCCTAGGACAAAATGACATGATGTCATAATGTCCGACAATAAAAAAGCCACCCGAAGGTGGCTTAGTAATACAGAAAGGTATGTTGTAGAGTTAGCAGATTCCGCACTCTACTTGCGGTTGAGGAGATTGATGGACATTTAAGCCACGCCTAATTACATCTGCAATATAGAGTCGGCGCAATCATCGTGAAAGGAAACACCAATGAAGGAGTCTCCTAGGAATTATACATCAGTCTTGGGGTAAATGTAAAACATACCCCCATCAAATTTACAGCCTACCTTCATCACAGGCTCGTCAACATTTAGCAACTTGAATATGCCTAGTTTCTCTTGTAAGTAAATAGGCAAACCATAAAACGACGGATACTTTTCTAGAGCACCAAGTGCGTAGTCATATACCACATACCCCCCGTCTGCGTTTAACATGACACCATACCCTGTCTTGGCGTGATGTGCTAACTCTAAATTGCTAGACGCTTCAAACTCTTCGCACTTACGCTGATGTATCTTCTCATCTTTAACTGATACTAACTTAGCAGGTAGAGTTACCTTGTCCTCTCCGCGTTTTTTAGCATGATACGCTTGCATAGCATAGAACAGTATTTCTTCTTCGGCGTCAATGTCCCACTTCAAATTGTTTTTAGTATGATACATGATATGCCTCACACCATTTTCCACGCTGGTCTTGATGAGGTCGGCTAGTTCGTTGTCGGCTCTTGAGGTAAGCATACGCTTTACTGTTCGTAAGGCTACCTTGATATCCTTGGTCAGCGTAGCAGACCCACCTCGTTCTTTGCGAATACGAAAACTACCGACACCATAGACTTCTTCTTTGTTGCCTGCAAGATACCTAGTGCCTGTGCTTATGAAGCCAAGTTCCTCGCCGTTCTCAAAGATTATAATGCGGTAAAGCATACTAGTAGGCTCTCCCGCTTTCCATATGTTATCTACACAAGTTTCGTCTACCACTAATTTACATAGCGGTTTAGCAAGTGCAACCTGATACGCAAAGTCCAAGAGGTTATCACCATACGGCAATGTATCTCTGTGTTTCACATTTAACTGTGATTTATCTATGTTAACCATACTGTCCTCAGAAATTAAATTTGTTAAGAATGTTATCAACCTTCTGCTTGACTACTTCTCTAGCGTGGAAGTTTTGGCGGAGAGACTCGGCGTCGTGGTTCTGTATAGCGTCGGCTAAACTCCTGCGTGCTTCCTCTAGGTTAGTGTCGTTGGTGAGGTTAA
>CAZVFG010000132.1:0-3147 GCA_964626125.1 uncultured Methanoregula sp. | reverse complement strand
CCGATGATTCACCCAGTATGCCTCGGCTATGATTACCGTTGCCATGATCAGCCCGAAAAGATCCGGCATAAGCCTCCAATGCCTCATAAACCGAATCATCAGGATAAGTAGCAATCCTAAAATTATATTTGTGATAACCACGATGACCAGAACTTTCGGGTTGAAAAAATATCCGATCGGTTGTTCATCGCTCATAAAACAAGCCTCACTTTCTTTGCCCATGTACTGTGTTAATATCCATCGATTCTCTTGACAAAGGGATAATGGATTGGGTATGATGTTCGATTGAGCAAAAATAGATTATCCCCTGGAAACCAAGTGCTTCGGGGATGCCTCGTACAGGATCGGTGAGGATTCCTTGTGACACGACATCATAGTAAATAGTTCAATAATCCATGATTCGTCTTCACTGGATGTATAAATTTTTAAAATCGATTATTGCGGCTGAGTAACAATTAATCAGTTTATGTTTGCCTTTCTTAAATCGGTCGGGGCAGTCTGTTGTAAGGTTCAGCGTGGTGATTTTTTATAAGATTATACAATATCACGCAGGTAGAATTTGTGAGGACCAAGTTTTCCGCCATAATTCCCTGCACTTATCTGCACGATCCCATTCACTGAACAGGCTGCATGAATTCCATCATGCATTGCCTGTTTTACCACATCGTAATTGATCCCATCAATGACGATTTCATAGATCGCATGCACCCCATCAGGAACAAGACTATCCGGAATTCTGTCCTTGAGCGTGGGACAGTAGAGGTGATTGGTTGTCGCTTTCATAAATTTATAATGAAGGCTCCCGACCTTGGAACCGCTTGCCACAACTCCGGCCGGGAAAGAACAGATGGCTCCATGGTTTTCCCAGACTGACTCCACTGCAACCAGTGCGGCGGTCAATGCGGTCGACTGGGTAACACCCATGATATAGAAATTTCCGCCGGCAATGCCCTTTACAACACCGATTTCCTCTTCGATAAAAAATTCTCCTCCCATACAGGGGATGGCCCATACGTCCCGGTCACGGATTTTTGTCTGGTACTCAAAACCATCCCCGAAGTAATGTAACTTTGTCGACATTTTTTCCGTTGCATCGGGAAGACCGTTGAATACCCGTGTGGTCGGGGCGGTGAGAATACATTCAGCGATGCGCTCGATGGCCTGTTCTTTTAACTGTTTCTTGTCCGGGTGAACCATCATGATCGCTACCGCGGGCCTCCCATCCGGTGACTTCTGGGGCGAAATGTGATAGTCAATTCCCGCTTCGGCACCGCACCCGATGACCGATGTGGCATACCCCGTTGCAGATAGAGCCGCGGTTTCAGCCAGATCCCTTTTTTCCGCAGTTATTACGATCGATGCAACATATGCATCGAAAGCTTCTGCAAACGTGTCTTCAATCAGGACATCATCATGTAAGAACCCCTGACTGCCGGCGTCAATAATTTCATCTGTCAGGCCTCTGATTTTGATTTGTCTGGAATTATTCAGTGCCACGGAAGGTTACCCCCATTAATCACTACAAATATAACTAATGATCAAAATGAATAAAATCATTCCCGCCTGAAAATCCATTATTCCAGAAAAATAGAAAGTTATCATAAATTTTAAACTTAAGAAGTAACTTCTCCCGTTCTTGGATTTTTTTAAAGAATTTCATCCTCCCTAAATGATGTCGTTATGATATGACACATTATTGTGAACGGCAGTTCATTACCTGCCAGCATACCGGTTTTTATGGAACGGATCGCATGTCACTGACACGGGGACCTGGTAACAGGGATGATAAAAATAGAGGGGATCAGGGTTTTTTAGCCGGGGATTGAACACACACCGTTTGTGCAGGAAAGACCCAAACCGCAATCGCCGGCTGTTTTACACGCAGACCCGGGACCGTTGCCGCCCGTTGATCCGGATCCCGGTGGGGTAAGCTGTCCCGGACTCTGCTGCGGCTGACCATGTCCAAAACCCGGTTTCATACAATAGCCTGCATTGCAGGACAATCCTCCGAGGCAGTCACTGTCCCGTGAACAGTCCTTGTTGAACGCCTTTTCCACAGCCCAGTCATCGCAGTTCTCACACGGTTTGCATGCATGATACTTCCAGATAGTACCGGGATCGCCCTGGATCCGGGATTCCGCAGAATATACGTTACCCTGTCCGATGGCGATATACCCGATGCCGATCTGGACGTCCCAGTAGTCCTGCGTATTGTCCGAGTCATGCCAGATAACCTCATACATTTTCTGGTTGCCGGAACGGGTGAGAGCCTTATTGTCAAGATTGATGAACGATTTTTTGATTTTTGAGGCAAAAAACGCCTTTGCATCTGATTCGCTCATCGTAAGATCGGGTAATGCATTGATCATCGCGGACTGCGATTTTCCGGTAACGTTTGTATAAAACACCGCAAGCTGGTACTGCGAGAAATCCATTGAATCCGGTGCTTTTTCACCCATATGCCCGCCCATCCCTTTCGGTATTTCTTCCCAGTACCCGATCGTGTAGTAGTCGAGCCCGGCGGCACGTGGCGGTTCACCCACTCCCGACCATGCAGTTTTCTGTGAATCGATGGCAGGACCAAATGCGGTGGAGAGATCGTAGTAATAACCCGGGTAGGGGTTGCTTGCGGGAAGGATCTTGGTCATCCAGTTGGGCGGGTGGATGGAATCCGGGGGAGAGACGAGGATTTTATTGATCTCTGTCATCATCTTCTGTTTGATTGCGGGGGTATCGCACGCAGTGCCCGCACCAAACCCTCCCTGTTCTGTCGGCCCTGCCGGCTTCTGGCCCAGTGCACCGCCGAACCGGCTGCAGACATCGGCATGATCACGACAGTACTGTTCACAGGCATCATGATGGGCGGAACAGTAAGCGTTGCATTCCTCAGGGGAGGCACAGTTGTTGGGCCCGATCATGCCACCCATTGCCCCCCCGGAAAGATTTCCACCGGTCGATGGCGCCGTGCCGGAGGGATTGACACAGCCTGCAGCAACGAGAAGCATTGCTGCAAAAACCGTAAGCAGGAAATAAGGTGAACGTCTGAGTGATTTCATAAGAGTATGTGTAATACCTGCTCCTAAAAAAAGGGTACATCCCTGAGACTCTCCAATCAGAGATTGCTAAGTAAATGCTAAGTAAAAACCT
>CAZVFG010000131.1:0-3153 GCA_964626125.1 uncultured Methanoregula sp. | reverse complement strand
GGGCAAGACCTGACCGACGCCGTCAGTTATATCGATTCCGATATATCGCCCATTCGGGCGATGGGGACGGCCTACTACCGCGGCGACCCGTTTGGGAACGAGGAAGATGGGCGCTCCCAGGTGGTGGCGATGGAGGTGCGCGACACTGTCAGCGCCATGATGCCCAGCCTGATGCGGGTGTTTTTCTCCAGCGAGAACACCGTCGAATATATGCCGGAGACACCGGCAGACGTTGAGTACGCCAAGCAAGCCACCGACTACGCTAACTTCATTTTTAACTCGGACAACAACGGGTTCATGACCACCTACGCCATCTTCAAGGACAGCCTGGTCCGGAAGTGCGGCATTGCGAAATTCTGGTGGGAGGACTCCGAGAAGGTGGAGATCACCGACTTCACCGGCCTGGATGAGCAGACCCTGCAAATACTGATGCAGGAGCAGGCCGAGGTGAAGATCATTGTCAGCTACCCCGACCCTGACGCGCCTCCGATGCAGCCAATGATTGACCAGTTAACTGGTCAGATGCTGCCGCCCCCACCGCCTCCCATGCTGCACGACGTGCAACTCAAGCGCGTCACCAAGGACGGGCGCATCAAGATCATGGCAGTGCCCCCAGAGGAGTTGCTGATCGACCGTCGTGCGCGGTCATTTGACGATTGCAGCCTGATCGCGCACCGGAAGATGGCGACTGTCGCCGAACTGATTGCGATGGGCTACGACGAGGACGAGGTGCTGGACAACGTCACAGCCTCCGACCTGGACGATAACGAAGAGTATTTGGCACGCCAGCCGCTGGCGACAGCAGTCGGCCAGACCGACAGCGCCAACCCCATGCAGCGGCGCGTCCTGTACATCGAGGCATACGAGCGCATCGACTACGACGGTGACGGCATCCCCGAGTTGCGCAAAATCTGTTGCATGGGTTCCGGCTACAAGGTCGTGCGCAACCTACCGGCGTCCTACATCCCATTTGTGGACTTCCCCTGCGACCCCGAGCCACACACCAGCCCCATTGAGGCGATGTCCATTTTCGACATCACGCACGACATCCAGGAGATCAAGTCCGAGATTCTGCGCAACACGCTGGACTCTTTGGCGCAGTCCATCCACCCACGCACTGCCGTAGTCGAGGGCCAGGTCAACATGGACGACGTGCTGAACAACGAGACCGGAGCCATCATTCGTATGCGTGCCCCTGGCATGGTGCAGCCGTTCTCCAGCCCGTTTGTCGGGCAGGCCGCGTTCCCCATGCTGGACTACATTGACCAGATCAAGGAAGACCGCACCGGCATGAGCAAGGCCGCGATGGGTCTGAACGCCGACGCCTTGCAGTCCAGCACCAAGGCGGCGGTGGCCGCCACCATCAGCGCGTCCCAGGGTCGCATCGAACTCACGGCGCGGATGATGGCCGAGGGCATGAAGAAGCTGTTTAAGGGCATCCTGTTCCTGATGGTGACCCACCAGGACAAGCCCCGCATGATTCGCCTGCGCGACCAGTTTGTGGAGATCGACCCCCGCGCCTGGAACGCCAACATGGACGTGAGCATCAACATCGGCCTGGGCAACGGCGACACCAACGAGCGCCTCCAGGCGTTGATGATGATCAGCGCCAAGCAGCAGGAGGCGCTGACGCAACTCGGCGCTCAGAACCCGCTGGTAAGCCCGTCCATGTACGCCAGCACCCTGCGCAAGATCGTGGAACTCAGCGGGTTCAAGGACTCCAGCCAGTTCTTCAACGACATCCCCGCCGACTACCAGCCGCCAGCGCCACCACCTCCCAAGCCGACACCCGAGGAGGTGCTGGCCGAGGTGCAGGCCAAGTCCATCGAGGCCGACATCCAGAAGAAGGCCGCCGAGTTGGAACTCAAGCGCGAGCAGATGATCCGCGACGATGACTTCCGGCGCGACCAACTGGCGCAGGATGGACTACTAAAGAAATACGAAATTGAGTTAAAGTACAACGCACAAATTAGCAACGCTGAGATTCAAGCTGTCACCAGCATGAATCGAGAGGCAACCATCAACCAACCTGGAATGGCATGACAGATCAAGTAATTCGCTCTGGCCGCAAGGCACAGGAACTCTTAGAGGACGAGACGTTCAATACGGCACTAAGCAAGATTGAAAACGAACAACTCTGGATTTTCAAGAGCAGCAAACCCGAAGAATCCGCGAAACGCGAGATGGCCTGGTCCATGTTGAGGGCAATAGACAACCTCAAGGGTGAACTGACAAAGACCATCGACAACGCAAAAGTGGCGCAGCGTGCGCTGGAACGGGTTAGCAAATGACAGAATCACTCAATATGGACGCAGCAGTCCAGGCACTCACGGCCATACTTCCCGACGAGGGAGAAGAGTCAACCGACGAGGCGTTATCTCAGGAAACTGAGGCGGCGGTGGATGAGGAATTGTCCGGTGATGCAGACGCATCGGACGATGAAACGCCTACCGAACAGTCAGAGGAAGATGAGGAATCAGAGGAGAGCGAAGAGCCGCAGACTTTCACCGTCAAGGTAGACGGTAAGGAAGTTTCTGTAACGCTTGACGAACTCCAACAAGGTTACTCACGCACTCAAGACTACACGCGGAAGACCCAGCAGATTGCCGAGGTGCGCAAGCAAGTCGAGCAAGAGAGCCAGGCCATCCGCGCCGAGCGTGCGCAGTACGCTCAATTGTTAGGAGCATTGGAGCAACAGGTTCAGCAGGCAGCAGAGCCTCAGATCGATTGGGACCGCCTCTACCAAGAGGACCCCATCGAGTGGGTGAGGCAGAAGGAGTTGGTGCGAGAGAACCAGACCAAGTACGCGGCTATTCAGAGCGAACAGCAGCGTCTTGCAGAAATCTCACGCGCAGAACAGGCGCAGTCTATGCAGGCATTTCTTGCTCAAGAGCAAGACAAATTGATGGAAGTCCTACCCGAGTGGAAAGACCCCGCCAAGGCCAAGGCAGAGAAGGCGCTACTCATCGAATTCGGCCAGAAGGCAGGGTTCCAGCCTGATGAACTGAAGAACATTTTTGACCACCGCGTCGTGAACGTGCTGCGTAAAGCGGCACTGTACGAGCAGATGATGTCCAAGCGGGGCAACATCAAGCCGGTGACCAACAATGGCCCAAGACCAGCCAAGCCAGGTGCAGCGGGTCGAGTCTCCAC
>CAZVFG010000130.1:0-3184 GCA_964626125.1 uncultured Methanoregula sp. | reverse complement strand
CCGGTTTGTCATCGTGATGGATGAGCCGGCACATGTTGACGCATTCCCAGTTCTCGGGCAGGAATTTTCCGTCCGGCCCCGGCTTCATGACGGCGTGGCGCTTCTCCCCGCACACGAGGCATTCCATGAGCCCTGTCTTCTCATCTACCAGTTTCATTACGCGCTCTTTTTGAGACATCTTTTCATTGTCGGACTGCCGGGGTAATAAAGGCATGGAATGGAGATGCTGGCATCGGGATGACCTGTCGCATCAAGTCTCCTGGTCTCCTGCGTTGCCGGATCAACATCCTGTCACATAAGACCCTCGTTTTTCGAGACATCAGCAAGAAAAGAGCCTGCCGGGGTTTTCATCGTCATGGTGCGCCCCCAACTCCACCCCATTACCTGGTCCGGCGGCACCAGAGTTCCCCGATTCCTCCGTTCACGTCGTTTTCTTTTCACGAACCCACAGGAAGGCAATGAACGCACCCTCAATGACCAGCACCATGAGGATAAGAAGAGGCGGTTTTTCCCGCTGGTATTCCGGCCCGATCATGAATCCCTCGAAGAGTAGCCCTAACGAGAACCCGATGAGGATCGCGGTAAGGACGACCGCTGGAGTGAGATATTTTTGCAGGACCGAAAACATTGTTCGACGATAGGTGCCCATGGATAAAATAATTCACGCAATGTTCCTTTGCCATCCGGTCCGGGAACGGTCATCCCCTTTTTCCACCACCATTATCCACCCCATGAGCGAATACTCAGTTGAATGCCGGCTGACGTTCCCGACAAATCCATACCGATCCCCCCGGCCATCTCCCTCACGTCAGAAGCGCTGCTGACGGAACTGGAATGCTGGCGTGAGCTGGTTGCCCGGAACCTTCTACAGGAAGATCACGCGATCACCGAACCCGGCCTCAACCATACCATCCTTGAAACAATACTTTGGCTGCTCTTTGTAAAATTGGGGGAAGAACAGGGGTTTTCCGAACACGGCACCCTCCAGTGCCTGTCTGCTGGTGACCACATCCACGACCGTCTCTCCGGTCTTGCTGCAGAAAGGTGCGCCGAATCACCTGCCGGTGTATTCCGGGAGGAGGACCGGGGGCGGGCACGGTCAACGGTTGATGACCAGACCCTGCGCACGATCATCAAGAGAATTGAATCGTTCGAATTTCCTTCACCCTTATCCCAAATCCCACTGCCGGAACTTGCGGTGGTATTCGAGCGGTACCTGGGATCGAAGATGCGGATCATCGAAGGGTACCGCGTAAAGCTGGATACCAGGTCGGCGGTCCGGGATGCCGGGGGGATCCACGCAACACCACACCCGGTCATCAGTTACATGGTACAGGAAACGATCGCAAAACTTGTGAAAGGAAAGACTCCCCGTGATGTTTCAGGCATCCATATCCTCGATCCCGCATGCGGCTCCGGGATCTTTCTGCTCGCGGCATACCGCTTTCTGCTGGACTGGCACCTGGACTGGTACCGTACCCATCTCGTTTCAATCCTTGCGGGCAAAGAGTCCATGACATTTGCCGGGATCCATGCACTGGCATCCGGCCTGCCAATATCGGATAAAAACAGGGGACAGGAAGAACCGGATCTTCCCCTCTGTTATCGTGGCGGGGGAGATCCGACGGACCCGGGTTCGTGGACGCTGTCACAAGCTGAACAACAGCGGATCCTGACCGCATCATGCTTTGGAACCGATATCGATCCGGAGGCAATAGAAATTGCCCGGTTCCTCCTGCTGCTCGCGACGCTCGATGGATCTGCATCCAGTGTACCGGATCGGGCCGGTATCTCCTCTTTGTGCATGACCGCCGAACGGTTGCGGGGCACGATCCGCTGCGGCAACGCCCTGATCGGCCCGGATTATTTCACTCACAAGCAGGAACACCCGTTCAATGCTGAAGAGAGACGGCGGGTGAACGCGTTTGACTGGCAGGCTGCATATCCGGAAATTATTGCGGGAGGCGGGTTTGATGCGGTCATCGGCGCTCCCCCCGCCCACCGCCCGTTCCCGGTGAAGTCGCGTGAGGAGTACTTCCAGATGCATTACGATGTTTATGCGAAGACTGCCGGGTTGTACGGGTATTTCATTGAAAAGGGACTGGAGCTGCTGAAGCATGGGGGCGTCCTCTCATTTTTTGTACCGGAGCCGTTCCTGCGGGCCCACCATGCCCGCCCGCTCCGAAGGCTCCTGCTCACCACCCAGCTTGAAGAGATCATGGAGATCGGGACTGTTCGGCTCCTTGGGGGTACAGCAATGCATTCAAATGTACTGAGGATCGCAAAAAAGGAGCCGGATCAGCCGCTTCTCGTTTCACGTGCACAGACTTCCGGTTTTTTTGACGGCGAGGAATTGATGATCCGGAGCCGGTTTGCCATCAGCCAGCACCTTTTGGATGACGGGGGGTGGACCCTTGAGGACCGTCGCGTAGAGCGCCTTGTAGAAAAAATCCGTGCAGCGGGTGCACTGCTTGAGGATTATGTCATGGGGCAGATCGAGCAGGGGACCGTGCATATGCGCAACAACCCCTTCATTGTCGATGACGGAACCCGCGCCCGTTTCATCAAAAAAGACTGGCGCTGCAAAAAATTCTTCCGCCCGTTGCTCCGCCCTGCTGATATCCGGCGGTACCTGCCGGAAAAACCGGACCGGTTTGTGATTTCTGCAAAAAATATCCGGGATCTCAAACGGTGTCGGGCTTTATGGAAGTACCTCAAACCGGTTGCAGAAAAATCTGTCACCGGTTCAGGAACAGGGGGATCCCAGAACTTCGCAGGAGATTCTGCATTGCCCTTTGAAAATAATTTTGTTCCCGCCCCCAAGGTGCCAAAGATCATCTTCGCCCCGTACCAGCATTGCCCGGCATTCACGTACGACCAGAGCGGTTCATACGTGATCAGCGGTACGCTCCTTGCGATACCCCGGAAGGATCCGTTATTAGCCGGAATCCTGAACTCATCGCTCGGCCGGTTCCTGCTCACCACCATCTGCACACGAACCGATCGTGGATATCATCTCAGTCCGGTACATCTTGGAAAATTTCCGATCGTCACGCCCGACTTCGACAAGCCCGCGGACAAAACCCGGCACGATACGATGGTTGCGCTTGTCACGCAGATGCTCTCATTGCACCAGTATTTGCAGAAGGCGAAAACCGATCAGGAGCGCCGGCTCGTGCAGCAG
>CAZVFG010000129.1:0-3201 GCA_964626125.1 uncultured Methanoregula sp. | reverse complement strand
TCCGCATACTGCATATGATCAGGTTCCCTCTCAAAGGTTGATATGGTTTACGTGCTGGATCTCCCAATAATATGACTTTTTTACTTTTCCGGATTCGTGATCGGATAGTCGACACGAAATTCTTTTTAAACGTTGACAGAGACTTACTTGGAGGTACAATATACTGTCGACTGGTCGGCGTTTCTGACTGATCATCCTGTACTGGGGCTGGATCCGGTAAATGGTATGGCAAAATCTGGATGTGAGCGATGGATTTTGGTTCAACCTTTTTTTACAAATATCGCCGGTTTGTAAAAGCACTGAAAATTTACCTTTTCCTCGCCGGTCCCGGCCTCATCGTGATGCTCGCTGACAATGACGCCGGCGGCATCACTACGTACACCGTGACGGGAGCAAAATACGGGTATGGGCTGATCTGGTTTTTGCTCCTGCTCCTGCCGGTCGCCTATGTCGTCCAGGAGATGACCGTGCGGTTGGGCGCTGTAACAAAACGGGGCCATGCGGAAGCGATCTTCGACGCGTTCGGTTCCTTCTGGGGGTGGTTCTCGTTTTTAGACCTTGCCCTCGTCAACTGGCTGACGCTGATCACCGAATTCATCGGGATGACGGCCGCGCTCTCCATCTTCCATGTCCCGCCCGTAATTACCGTAATCGGTGTCTCAATCGTTATGATGGTCATGGTGCTGCAGGGACGGTACTGGACATGGGAGAAAATCGCCATCGTGTTTGCCTTACTCAACCTGATCTATATCCCGGCAGCGTTCCTCGTTCACCCATCGGTTAGTGAAGTACTGAATGTCGGGTTCGTACCACACTTCCCCGGTGGATTCGACAGCACACTGTTCTTTTTCTTGATGGCGAACATCGGCACCACCATCGCCCCGTGGATGATCTTTTTCCAGCAGAGCGCGGTCGTTGATAAGGGAATGAAGGAAAAGGACATTTCATGGGGACAGGCAGATACCTTTATCGGTTCTACGTTGACGGTTATCGTTGCAATTGCCTGTGTGATCGTTACCGGAACTGTACTCTTCGGTTCTGAGATCGGGAGCGCTGCACAAACAGCTCAAATGCTTATGGCGATCAACCCGTGGGTTGGTACGTTCATCGCAATCGGGCTCTTCGATGCCGGTTTTCTCGGTGCAATCTGCATATCACTTGCAAGTTCGTGGGCATTCGGGGAAGTGTTCGGGTGGGCTCATTCGCTCAATTTAAAGATCCGCGAGGCCCCCTGGTTTTATGCCTGTTACCTCTTTGCGCTTGTCAGTGCCGGAGCGGTTGTGCTCATCCCCAACGCACCGCTTGTACTGATCACCCTCTTTGTACAGGTAATCGCCGTCACCCTGCTCCCTGCAGCGCTCGTATTCCTGATCCTGCTCCTGAACAACGAGGAGATCATGGGTAATTACAAAAATACGACACTGCAGAATATCGCCGGCGCAACCATTGTGATTGGCATTATCGTCCTTTCAACCCTGTATGGCATCACGACACTTTTCCCGGAGTTGCTCATGTAAGAAAATAGTATGGAGATGCATGTATGATAACGATTGAAGGTATTTTCGGAACGCGGATGGGCAGAGTGATTGGCGGGTGGCTGGACAAAATCACGGAGATCAACAAAAAATATGCGACACCGAGGATCAGGATGTCCCGCGGCGTGAAGATCGCACTCCTGTTCCTCCGGATATACCTTGTCCTCCTCGTTGTGCTGCTCGGCTATAAATTCTGGACATTAATAAGGTGAGGAAAAGATATGCAAAACGAATCAGCAACCGGCGGAGCAAAACCAGCGGATCAGGAGATCTTCCTGTCTGACATCCTCAGTGCACCGGTGATGCTCAATGCGAGAAAAATAGGGACTCTCGCAGATCTCGTCATCGTGGAAACTGCAAAGGTCCCGGAAGTGAGGTTTTTATTTGTTACCCGCCCGTTCGGGAACCAGAGTCTTCTGATCCCGTGGGAAAAAGTCACCAGCATAGCGAACCGGAGGATCGACGTTGTCATAGAAGATTTGAAGCCGTATGAAGCAGAGCCGGCCGACGATGCGATCCTGTTGCGGGATTATGTCATGGACAAAAAGGTCCTCGACCTTGAAGAGAACGAGGTGGAGATTGTATACGACATCCGGCTCATTCTCCGGAACAAAAAACTCTACGTGACGGATGTGGATACCGGCAGGATCGCACGGCTCCGCAGGCTCGGCCTCCGGCCGCTTACCAAACTCCTCCACCCTTCGGCAAGCGAGAGAGCTGAACAGTTGATCTCATGGATGTACATCCAGCCTCTTCCCTCCCATATCAGCAGTTTCAAAGGCGATGTCAAACTCAAAGTACTAAAAGAAAAACTTGCGGATATCCATCCCGTCGATCTGGCCGATATCCTCGAAGAACTCGACCACGACCAGCGTGTCATGGTCTTCTCCTCACTCGACAATGAGCATGCATCCGATACGCTCGAAGAGATCGAACCGTCAATCCAGCGGGACATTATCTCGTCGTTAAACAAAGAAAAAGTTGTCCAGCTGCTCAACGATATGACCCCGGGGCAGGCGGCGGATGTCCTCTCCGTCCTCCCCCACGCAGAAACAACTGCAATTCTTGCGGCTGTGAACCCGGAAAATGCCAGAAAAGTTCTCGCCATTCTCGATAAACAGGAAGAGAAAGTCATCCACTATACGACGCAGAAGATCCTGAAATTCTCACCGGAAACAACTGTTGAGTATGTCCAGAACGATTACCCGCGGCATGCCCGGGACAAGGATGTGATCATGTATGTCTATGTCGTGGATGAACAGGATACCCTGCTCGGGGTCATTGATTTAAAGGAGTTGCTGCAGGCTGATGACAAGGCGCTGTTGGGGCAGATCATGGTCGAGAACGTAATCAGCCTTTCAACAGATAGTAATCTCAAAGAAGCCTCGCAGACCTTTGCGCGGTACGATTTCCGGGCACTTCCCGTTACTGATGAAATGAACCGGCTTGTAGGAGTCATCCCGTACCGGGACGTCATGAACCTGACTCACCACTTCCTTGAATAATTTTTTTTCATTGGCTCCATTTCTTATCAATGAGTTCCTGACAAAGGTAATCTGTCTGAACGCATGTTCGTAGAAATCAGAAATTATCTTCACCTAGTGGTTTTCTTATTTTGCTTTTTCCCGTGCTGAGGTTTCAGGCGCGGGGTTATGTCCAATCCGAT
>CAZVFG010000128.1:0-3238 GCA_964626125.1 uncultured Methanoregula sp. | reverse complement strand
CATGATACTCCTGCAGCGACTTAACCCCCGATTTCCCTTTTCGAAACGCCGCAATGCCCTTAACCGCCGCCGACGCCGACGCCAGCGTAGTAATATACGGCACCTTGTACTTGATGGCCGCTTTGCGAATGTAAGAGTCGTCGTACTGGCTGGCTTTGCCCATCGGTGTGTTGACTACCAGCTGGATCTCTTTGTTCTTGATGGCATCATCGATATTGGGCCTGCCTTCGTGAAGCTTTAGAATCGGCTCTGTCTTCACGCCGTTGGCGGCCAGGAAATTATGGGTCCCTTGGGTGGCCTTGATGGAAAAGCCTAGTTTGGAAAACTCTCTGGCAATATCCAGCACCCCCGACCGGTCCTTGGTTGAAACGGTGATCAGAACCGTCCCCTGGTCTAGAAGAGCCGGCTTGGCTGCCTCCTCGGCCTTATAAAATGCCATCCCGAAAGAATCGGCCATGCCCAACACCTCTCCGGTTGATCTCATCTCCGGCCCCAGCAGCGGATCGACCTCGGGGAACATGTTGAACGGGAATACCGCTTCCTTGACCCCGAAGTGAGGAATCTTCCTCTCTTTCAAGCCCAAGTCTTTCAGCTTCTTGCCCATCATCAGCTCGGTGGCTATGTGGGCCATGGAGATGTTGCACACTTTCGACACCAGCGGCACAGTCCTTGAGGCTCTGGGATTTGCCTCCAGCACGTAAACAATATCCTTGGCAATGGCATACTGCATGTTCATCAAGCCCACCACATGCAGCTCTCTTGCAATGCGCTTGGTATACTCGATCATGGTCTTCAGATGCTTGTCCTGAATGCTCACCGGCGGAATAACACAAGCAGAATCTCCGGAGTGAATGCCCGCCAGCTCGATATGCTCCATCACTGCAGGAACAAAGGTGTTTGTCCCATCGGACAGAGCATCAGCCTCCGCCTCCAGGGCATTTTCTAGGAATCGGTCGATCAAGATGGGACGCTCAGGCGTGACATCCACCGCCGCCCGCACGTACTGCTCCAGCATCTGCTCGTCGTAGAGCACCTCCATGCCCCGCCCTCCTAAGACATAGGACGGCCGGACCATGAGTGGATAGCCGATCCGGTTGGCCACCTCCAAAGCCTCCTGGAAGTTGCTGGCCATTCCCGACTCCGGCATGGGAATTCCCAGCATTTCCATCATCTTCCTGAAGCGGTCGCGGTCCTCGGCCAGGTCGATGGCATCCACGCTGGTCCCCAGGATCTTCACTCCAGCATCCGAGAGTTCCCGGGCGATGTTAAGGGGCGTCTGGCCCCCGAACTGAACTATGGCCCCTTCTGGCCTTTCCTCCTGGTAAATGCTCAGAACATCTTCCAGGGTCAATGGCTCAAAGTACAGCTTATCCGAAGTGTCATAGTCGGTGGAAACCGTCTCTGGATTGCAGTTCACCATGATGGTCTCGTAGCCGAGATCTCGCAGAGAAAAGGCGGCATGAACACAGCAATAGTCGAACTCAATTCCCTGCCCAATCCGGTTCGGCCCCCCTCCCAAGACCATGACCTTTCGGCGGTTGATGCTGCCCGGTTGGTTTTTCTTCTCTTGTCCTTCCTGTTCTGGATTGTCAGTAGCGGTGCTATTATTGGCAGTGTTGTGATTAGTGCTGTTGTAAGTTGAGTAATAGTAGGCAGCGTCCTCAACTCCGCTGACGGGAACTGGTTCCCATATCTCGACGATTCCCAATGCCTCGCGCTGACGCCTGATATCCGCTTCAGAGACGTTGAGCAGCTTGGCCAGGTATTTGTCAGCAAAGCCGTCCTTTTTGGCCTGTTCCAAAAGCTCATCGGGGAGCATCCGGCCTTTGTATTTCAGAATCTCTCCTTCCAGCTTGACCAGCTCGCTCATCTGTTCGATGAACCAGGGCTTGATGTAAGTAATCTTATAAAGCTCCTGGATGTCAGCCCCTTTTCGAAGTGCCTCATACATGATGAACTGCCGTTCGCTTGTGGGCTCTTTTAGCATGGCCATTAGCTCAGACAGCGACTTTTGGTAGAAGTCTTTGACAAAACCAAGGCCGTGCCTTCCATTTTCCAGCGAGCGGATGGACTTCTGGAAAGCCTCTTTATAGGTCTTGCCTATGCTCATGACCTCGCCCACCGCCTTCATTTGAGTGCCCAGCTTGTCCTGTGATCCTTTGAATTTCTCAAATGCCCAGCGGGGGAACTTCACAACAACATAGTCTCCGGAAGGCGTGTACTTCTCCAGAGTCCCTTCTCTCCAATATGGAATCTCGTCCAGCGTCATCCCGCTGGCCAACTTAGCTGAAATCAGGGCAATGGGAAAGCCCGTGGCCTTGGAGGCCAAGGCTGATGATCGAGATGTTCTGGGATTGATCTCGATCACCACCACCCTTCCGGTCTTGGGATCGTGGGCAAACTGAATGTTCGTGCCTCCGATGACCTTGATGGCCTCCACAATCCTGTAGGAATATTCCTGGAGCTTTTCCTGGAGTTCCGGAGAGATGGTGAGCATCGGCGCAGTGCAGTATGAATCGCCGGTATGTACGCCCATGGCATCCACATTCTCGATAAAACATACTGTGATCATCTGGTTTCTAGCATCACGAACCACTTCCAGCTCCAGCTCCTCCCAGCCAAGCACTGATTCCTCAATCAAAACCTGTCCTATTAGGCTGGCAGCAATTCCCCGGCTGGCCACTGTGGTCAGCTCTTCTACGTTAAAAACGAGTCCTCCACCTGTGCCTCCCATGGTATAGGCCGGACGAACCACCACCGGATACCCCAGCTCAGAGGCCACCTTCACCGCATCCTCCACGCTGTAAACGGCCGTGCTCTTGGGCACTTCGATTCCCAGGCTGTTCATGGTCTCTTTGAATACAATACGATCCTCCCCGCGCTCAATGGCATCGATCTCAACTCCGATAACCTTCACCCCGAATTTATCCAGGATTCCAGCTCTATCCAGTTCAGAACTCAAATTAAGGCCGGACTGGCCGCCTAAATTCGGCAAAATGGCATCAGGTCTCTCCTTTTCAATAATCTGGATCATACGCTCCAGATTCAGGGGTTCGATGTAGGTAATATCAGCCATCCCGGGATCGGTCATAATGGTTGCAGGATTGGAATTTACCAACACGATTGAATATCCCAGGCTGCGCAGCGCCTTGCAGGCCTGAGTTCCGGAATAGTCGAATTCACATGCCTGGCCAATGACGATTGGACCAGACCCGATGATCATAACTTTATTGATGTC
>CAZVFG010000127.1:0-3277 GCA_964626125.1 uncultured Methanoregula sp. | reverse complement strand
TATGTCTGGTATCCCCACAGGTTCCATCGGGTGGTACTTTCAATAAAAGATGCTGGATAGTGTCACGGGCTGTTTCATGCCATGTCTGCCGGGCGTCGTGCGGTACGTGAACAATTCTGCGAACTTAACCGACATGGGAATCGCGGTGACTGAACTCCTCAAAGAGCTGTCCGGCAAAAAGGTCTGCATCCTCTATGACTCGATCAGCACCATGCTGGTCTACCTCTCCTCGCCAAATATCAGCAGGTTCATCCATTTTGTGACCAACAAGCTCCGCCTGATGGATATTTCAGGGATCTTCCTTGCGGTAGAGAAAGGGCTCGACCCGCAGTTCCCCTCCCAGCTCACCACGTTTGTGGACGTGATCATCGAGTTTCCTGAAGAGAAAGCCGGATGAATAGTACTATTGTCCGCTGGTATGCCCTGTAAAAAAGGGGCAACGGCTGCCCGGTCGTACGCGGTGACCGGGCAGGGCAGTCCCGGCAGGCAACATCCAGCAGGATTTTCTTATTCAGACCCGGACACTGATCATGGTCCGGCAGGAGCACATCCACATCATCAGCGCGGGGGAGCACATCTATACGTCATACGCCGCAACCATCCGCGATCATGCGGATATCACCCGCACGTTCATCTTTGCCGATACGGAGCTGTATACCAACAACGCCCGGGACGAGGGAGCAATCCGGGCACAGAAAGAGGCGGCACGCGAATCAGTAACCATGGTCAGATCCTTCTCGGCATCGCTGAAGATCCCCTCGTTGCTGGTATACGTCACACCCCCGGCAGATGCGTCCGTCAAGGACGCGGTCCAAAAAATCAGAAAGGACCATCCCGGTGCGAAATTCTCCCTCGATCTCTCTGCCGGCTCAAAGGACCTTTCCATCGCCCTGTTTGCCATCTCGCTCTGGCTGGAAGCGGATGCGTACTATGCGTTCAGAGACCGGAAGGGTGAGGGTACAGCCGCAAAACTTCCTGTGCCGAAGGTTCCGGCAGGAAGCGTGGCAGCAAACCAGAACTATACCAGAATTCTCCGGATCCTCTCCCGCCAGCCGGGGAAAGAGGAACGATCTCCCCGGGTGCTTCCCCGTCACTATATCTTCACCCAGATGGAGTCGTTCTACGTGCCGGTACGGAAGAAGGGGGTGAGGATTGCCGAGAACAGGGCAGGCAAGACCGACCTGCATACCGGAAAGAAGGCGTTGATCCCCATCCTCAGCCAGGGTACGTATTCCAATATCCTTTCCACCATGAAGGCACTGGATCTGATTCAGGAAGTGCCTGGCCCGGACAATAACCGGAAGGAAAAATACTACTGCATCACCCCCTCCGGTGAGCTCGCTTTGCAGCTCGCTGAGATCACACCGCGTACACCGTGAGTCACATATCCATCCGATTATCGGATGTACATGCGATAATCACATGTACATTTGATAAAAATCCGCCTGTTCACGCCGGAGGAGTTGACTGGACGGGGTGGGGATACCCCCTCAGGACCTGCAGGCGGGGGTGGAGAATTTTTCACGCGGAGAGCAGGAACTCCCATGGGGGGTCACTCATATGCTGAAGGGGCGGGTGGGGGCGATCAATAAAAGGGGGGCTGAATAGTGAAGGCTATGTGGGATGTTATGCCATAGCCTCAATTTTTTCCAATCGCAATGAACCATCCACCTATTGGTAGTTATCGATAGACATTATCCACAGAAACAATGCTTTTATAAAGGCGTGTCAGGTATGCAATGTACCCGATCTGTATGCAGAAAAAACCGGTTGCGGTTATTATTATTCTCATAGGGCTTAGCGGGGGATCGCAGTCTGAGCATACATGAATGCTCAATAAATGAATGCTACATGCATCCAGGAACGGGGGTGGCACTCCGGCTCTGATATCAAACCCTCCGGACATTATGGACAGGAGAATTGTGGATGAATACAGCACCAAAGTCACCGGATAATCACGACCTTGACGTCAAACAAGGACTGATGAAAACGGATAACCGTAAAATCGCCGGTCTGGCTCTCATCCCGCTCTTTCTTGCCATCATCGCAGTTCTGGCCGCCCTGAATATCAGTACATCCTTTGAAATCCCGTACCTGCTGATAATATTAAATACCCTGTTTCTCGGCATTATCCCCATCGCCATTGCCTACCTTGCGTTGAAGGTCTTTACAAGAAGCGGTTCAGTGGGTATAATCCTGATGGGATCGGGCATGCTCACCATCGGCATTGGATCTATTTCCGCTGGTTGGCTTATTTTTTTCACTCGTGGGCCTAATCTGAATGTGACCATCTTTAACACCTGCGCCTGTATCAGTTCGCTGTTCATCCTGACCGGAGGTCTCCTGCACCGTTCCGAACCGGGGGCTGAGATAACCACAGGCAGTGCCCGGATAGCTGCTGCCACCTATGCAGGGATTATTGTTTTTGTCATGTTGTTGAGCATGGCTGCTGTGCTGGGTTATCTGCCCCTCTTCTTTATTCAGGGAACCGGTCCGACGGTGATCAGGCAGATTGTTCTGGAAAATGCCGTGCTTGCCTTTGCACTGTCGTCACTGCTCCTCATGTTTTCATACCACAAAAGGAGGACAGAATTTTTCTTCTGGTTCGCAATCTCGTTTGCGCTGGTCTCTATCGGTCTTCTTGCCGTTTTTTTCCAATCTTCCGTGGGCAGCCCGATTGGGTGGGCGGGAAGATCAGCGCAGTATCTCGGCTTTCTCATCGCCCTCTACGCTGTCCTGACCGCCCGGAAGGCAGCGATGGCAAAAGGCATCCCTGTCGCCAGTGTTATTACGAATTTTTTCATGGATGCGGAGGAGAGCTACAAACAACTGGTCGAGACAGCCTCTGATGCCATCGTCACTTTTGATGAGGACGAGCGGGTCCTCCTCTGGAATGCAGCAGCAGAGGGGATGTTTGGGTACTCACGGGACGAAGCGATCGGGTCATCTTTCCCTGAACTGGCAATCGATGACCAGTCTGTCGCGGCCATCAAAAGCGATGATGCGGATGTCACCGGCCGGGGCACGGATCCGCGTGTCCCGGACTCGGTTGAAATTACCTGCAAGCGCAAAGACGGGAGTCATTTTCCGGCTGAACTGACCGTTTCCCGGCGCAAGAAGGAGGGGAAACTGACACGTACCTGTATCCTGCGTGATCTTACCGAGCGCAAGCGTGCGGAAGAGGCACTGAAGAAAAATACTAAGCTTCTAAGCGATACCGGGGAAATGGCCAAAGTCGGAGGTTGGGAGCTTGACCTCTCGACCAAGGAGGTCTCAT
>CAZVFG010000126.1:0-3355 GCA_964626125.1 uncultured Methanoregula sp. | reverse complement strand
GCAATCGGGATCGAGACGACCGGCGCCTCGCCGATATAGATGGAGAGGCTGTCAAGATATTTTGCCGCCTCCGGCGCAAAACGCCCGAGCAGGATGCCAAAGCCGATGCACAGGACTACCCAAACGGTCAGGTACTTCTCGAAGGATCCCAGTCCTTTTGGCTCTTTTGTTACACAAGATTCACTTGGCATAGCGATATCCTCCCCGATCAGCACCTGCTTTTACAGGGAGAGGATGGTGCAGTCTCTCCGTTCTTCTGTGCTCAAAGGTAAGGATCCGCTTCATCTCCGGCACATCTGCCACCATGCCGGAAACCCTCGGCTCGCCATTCACGTTGAAGTCAGGCAGGAGCGTCACGCCACGATCCATAATTGCGGCAATATCCTCAACTTTTTTGATTCCCGCCGCAATGCCAGGTTGTCCCACTGCAGCCTCCACATTGCTCATCAGCCGTGTGCAATTCCCGCAGCCCATTCCAAGCACTTCAATTCTTACCATACTGTTCTTTCCCATCATGTTAATTGTCTCTTCTCCCGTTGCCAGCTCTGCCCTCAAAATTTTTTCTTTCAGCATGGCGGTATTCCCTCATAATCGCATCAGCATACGCTTCTGCGGCTGCAGGAGGAATATAATTGTAAATCTTCACCCGCTTCAACAGCGCCTCGCGGATCCCGCGGTCATCCGAAAGTCCGAGCCCCTTCACCTCACTGATGCTCTCGTCCAGCATGCTGATCCCCGTTGTGATCCCGTTCACATCGATCTGCCGGATCCTCCGGAGTGCATCAGCGGCACAACACGGTTTGTCAGCCATGATGATCACCTCGCTTTTTTCCTGTTTTTCCTTTCTTATCTTCAGGCATTATCCCAGCACCACGTTAAACAGGTAGCCGGTAAGCGTAAACGATACAAACAATATCGCCGCAAAGATTGCGATGAGTTTAATCTTAATCACTTTCCGGAGGATGATCATTTCGGGCAGCGAGAGCCCGATCACCGCCATCATGAACGCAAGCGCCGTACCCATCGCCATGCCTTTTGATGTGAGGACTTCCATGATCGGGATCATACCTGCCGCGTTCGAGTAGAGCGGGATGCCGATCAGCACGGCGATGGGGACGGCGAGCGGGTTGTTTTTACCGGCAATATTGACAAGGAAATCCGCAGGGGCGTACCCGTGGATGACCGCACCGATTCCGATGCCGAGCAGGATATAGGGGAGCACTTTTAACGTGATGTCCCGCGACTCGTTCTTCGCAAAGATCAGCCGGTCTTTCCACGTCATCACCTTTTCCGCAAGGTCGTGAAGTTTTATTTTGTACACAAAGTCCTCGACCTCGTTTTCGAGGTGGAGGCGACCGAGGATGATACCGGCAATGATCGCGATGACGAGCCCGGATATGATATAGATCGCGGCGATCTGCCACCCGAACATCGCAAGCAGCATGGCAGCGGCGACCTCGTTGATCAGCGGCGATGCGATGAGGAATGAGAACGTGATGCCGAGTGGCACGCCGGACTCAACAAAGCCGATGAAGAGCGGGACCGCCGAGCACGAGCAGAATGGTGTAGGAATTCCTAAGACCGCTGCGACAACGTTGCCCACCCCTTCTGTGCGGCCTGCCACCCACTTCTTCACTTTCTGCGGCGTGATAAATGTGCGGACAATGGCAACGAGAAACACGATCACCGCCAGCATGACTGTGACCTTTACCGAATCGTAGATAAAGAAGTTCACGGAGGATGCGAGTGGGGTTCCCTGCACCAGTCCGAGGATCGAATAGGTCAGCCAGTCGGCAAATTCCTGAAGCATCAGCTGACCTCTGCAAGCAGTTCCAGAATTTCCTGAACACTGGTGACTCTGCCCATCGTCACAACATCACCGTTGATTGCGAGGGCCGGTGTCATCATGATGCCTGCTGTCGCGATTTTCACCGGATCCGTCACCATACAGACCTCCGCAGTAATGCCGCGCTTTGCCACTGCCTGCTTTACGTTTGCCTCCAGCTGGTGACAGTTCCTGCATCCCATACCGAATACCTGGATTTTTATCATCATTCCCCGCTCTTCCTGCGGTTACTTTCCTGCTCGACCGCAGCGAGCATCTTTTCAACATCGCACCACTGCACGTCCGCCATCCCGTCCTTTTCGACCCCCAGATCGGTGGCTACAATGTGGAGGTCCGCGCTGATACCCTGCATGGTACATTTTTTTGTTGCGCAGTGATCGGAACACCCGTCGATGACGATGATCTGGTCAGCATCAGTCGTGACATCAGCGATCAAGTGCTCTCCCTTATGCGCCTGCACCCATGCAATCGTCCCGCGACTGCGGGATACCAGGATCATTGCCACCTGCGTGGTGAGCCGTCCGGTATTCGAGAGACCCGAGCAGGTAACAAGCGCCTTCATCGGGTCTGCCTTGCCGGAACAGCCGGAGGTATCATGGCAACACTCTTTTGACCGCATCGACAACGGTCTGCACGTCGCTCTCATTGAATACCGACCCCGGGGTTTTCCCGATCCCGAGCTCCGTGATCATGACATAGCGGTTAATGGGCAGTTCCCTGGCATCCATAATCTTCTTTGCGCACGCGACCGGGCAACCGTCGATCACGACCCGTTCGTCAGCCTGTCTTCCCGTACCGATGAGCTTGTCGACATTTCCGCCAAGTCCGGCGAGGCACGATCCGCTCCCGAACCCCTCAAGGGTCAGCCGGCATGCTGCAGCGTTCGCGAGTTGTCCGACATTTGATCCAATGCCGGAACAGGAATAGATGATGCGTGTCGTTTTGCCGTTCCCGCAGGTGCATGATGACTGCTGCTGTTCCATGGTTCTCATCTCATTTCAAATTTTGTTGAAACATCATGGGCAGGGCATTGTTATATATCTTTTCATTTCATATTATTTTGAAATGGTCCGCAAACAAAAGTCCTGCTGCAGCAAACAAGGCAATCGCCCGTCAAAAGTAAAAGAGATGGAGATTCCTGACTCAATCAGGGAGGAACTCGAACATCTTGGGGGATTTGACGCACTTGCTGATCGAATCCCGCAACGACAAGATCTCGAAGATAAAAGCCGGATCTATCATGCACTCTCCGACCCGCTGCGGCTCACCATACTTCATCTGCTCAAAGACCAGCCGCTCTGCGTCTGCGTCATCAAAAAGTTTGTCCGGATTGCCGACTCGAAGCTGTCATATCATCTTGCTATTCTCAAAGAGAGCGGGCTGATTAAAGGTGAATACCAGGGGAACTGGATCATCTACTCGCTGACGGCGGATGGCAGATCGTTTGTCCCATAATTGTCGGGATACCCTCCAAAAAGCGGCACTAACGGCAATGAGCAGGAGGAAGAA
>CAZVFG010000125.1:0-3402 GCA_964626125.1 uncultured Methanoregula sp. | reverse complement strand
CGGAGAAACGCCGCCGGGGTTGCCTCCCACCAAATCTGGTAGCCCACAGTTGTGACATACTCCAAGACCGGGAGATGAACGTTCATCTCACTACGTTTTGGAGGTACAACAGTGGACGCAATCAGCATTCGGGATCTCATCGGTACGTATGACCAGGAGTTGGCCCGGCTCAACTACAAGAAGAGCACCCTCAAGAACTACCGGGTGTTTTGGAACCAACTGCTCACCTACTTCGATGGTAAACAGGAGCCGTTTTTTTCAGAAGCAACCGCACTGCGGTTTCTTGATGACCGCTACGGTCTGCCGAAAACGCTGCAGATACGGCCATTGACACGAAATGAGAGCGCCGTCCAGCAGATGCTTCGAAAGCTTGTTCATTTCCGATTGCACGGGACGGTCGGAAGAGCGAATCGAGTACCCCTGCGGAGCATCAAAACAGACGCGTTCGCGGATATCCTCGGACATTATGCGGAGTTTTGCTGTCGCCGTGGATACACGATGTCAACGCGAAGAAATCTGCGACGTCATGCAATCAATTTTTTCATGTTCCTGGAATCGAACTCCATCCTGAAGATCTCGGAGATGAGCTCCCAGACCATCGTGGGCTACGTGAACTCGTTGTCGGTGTACAGCTATCCGTCTGTCGGCTTATGCCTGACCTGTCTACGGAATGTGTTGGAGTACTTGCATACCGACGGATACCACCATCAGAACTTGACCGAGGCCGTTCCCCATCAGCAGGCACGCCCTGGATGCACGGTGCCCTCAACCTGGTCACAAGAGGATGTCCTGAAACTGCTCAACGCAATCGACAGAGGCAATCCTTGCGGGAAAAGAGACTATGCGATTCTTCTGCTGGTCACCCGCTTGGGGGTCCGCGCCAGCGATGTGCGCAACCTGAAACTGGACAATCTCAAATGGGAGACCCACCGGATTGAGTTTGTGCAGTCAAAGACTGCGCAGAACATCAGTCTGCCTTTACTGAAGGATGTGGGCTGGGCGATGATCGACTATCTCAAGCATGGCCGGCCAAAAAATGATTCCCCCTATGTATTCTTACGCCACACAGCTCCGTACGAAAGCGTGGGTGATGGGCATTGTTTTTACCACATCATCCGCCGATGCATGAGGATCGCGCAGATTACCGCGTCCTTCCAACAGAAACTCGGCATGCATTCCTTACGGCATACCCTGGCGAGTACCCTTCTGGAAAAGCATACCCCGTTGTCTACGATATCCGGGATTCTGGGCCATGCCAGCGTGGAATCTACCGTAGTATACCTCAAGACGGACGTGAACGCACTGCGCGAATGTGCTCTGGATAGCCCGGGAGGTGTGAAATGACACCGGCTGCTTTTCAGAGTGCATTCGCACAGTACCTAGAAGGATTCATCGTCCACAAACGTGCCATCGGGTACCGATACACGACAGGGGCCGCCATGCTGAGGCGATTTGATGGCTTCTGTATTCGCTACCATGGCACCGAGCAGCTGCTTTCCAAGAAGCTCGTGACCCACTGGGCGGAACGCCGTGCGGGAGAATCCATCGGAACTCTGCGCATTCGTATCGTTCCGGTGCGGCAATTCGCACTCTATCTGCGCCAACTCGGCCGTGAGGCGTATGTGATTCCTCACCGGATTCTTCCCCCCTATCACCGCTACGTCCCCTATATATTCACGGATAAAGAACTTGCATCGTTTTTTGCTCAGTCGGACATCTGCCGGCGTTGGGCGAGACATCCCATTCGCCACCTGGTCATGCCGGTTCTGTTTCGCCTGTTATACTGTTGCGGCCTACGGGTCTCGGAAGCAAGCCACCTGAAGGTGAACCATGTGGATCTACACAACGGGGTGCTTACCGTCTATAGCGGCAAGTTCGGCAAAGACAGGCGGGTACCCATGTCGGAAGAGATGACGAACCGCTGCCGAGCGTACTCCACCCGCGTTCATGCGTTTTCAGACGGAGATAGTTATTATTTCGGTTCATCCTCCTGTGAACACCCGCTGCATGTGAAAACTGTGTACTCCAATTTCAGGAAGTTTCTGTGGGATGCGAGGATTTCTCATGGTGGCACGGGCAAAGGCCCACGGGTTCATGATCTGAGGCACACCTTCGCCGTCCACTGCCTAAGCCGATGGGTGGAGGAAGGCAAGGACCTGTCCGCATATCTATCGATACTCAAGACGTATCTCGGGCATACCCATTTTCGAGAAACCGCCTACTACCTGCGGCTCACCGCAGACGTGTATCCGACCATCACCGCACAGGTCGAGCAGGTCTTCGCCCAGATGATTCCTGCCATCGAGGCTCCCCATGAAGGCGACTGATTTCGCGAGGTACCTGTCGGCCTTCCTCAGCACCTATATGCCGGGAGTTCGCAACGTGAGCACGAACACCATCCGATCGTACCGTGATACCTACCGGCTGCTTTTGGTGTACTTCAAGAATCAGCTGGGTGTCCCGGTGGAAAAACTGTCCCTCGCTACCCTGACCGACAAAGTCGTCCTGGGATTCCTTGACTGGCTGCAGGAGAAACGATGTTGTAGCATCTCTTCACGCAACCAACGGCTGGCGGCACTCCATGCTTTTTTTCGCTACGTCCAGCTTGAAGAACCGGTATTGCTGGCATCCTGTCAGAAGGTTCTCGCCATCCCGTTCAAGAAACACCACAAACCCGCTGTCCGTCATCTCACCCCCGGTGCGTTGCGGTTGATCCTGGAACAGCCGGACAGAAACACCCTCCAGGGCCGCAGGGATCTTACGATCCTTTGTGTTCTGTACGACACCGGAGCAAGGGTACAGGAGCTCGTAGATCTGCGCGTACGTGATATCCGTCTCGACGAGCCGCCGGTCGTGTCGCTGACAGGAAAAGGAAGGAAAACCCGGCATGTCCCCTTGATGCATCATACGGCAGCACTGCTTGCTCGATACATGCAGGAGCACGGAATCGGGCACGAGGGAACCTTGGATACACCGCTATTCGTCAACCGCCAATTGGGCAAGATCACGCGGGCGGGAATCTCGTATATCCTGCGGAAATACTCCGATAGTGCACGGGAAAAGTCGCCGATCATCCCGGAGCCTGTCACGCCACATGTTCTTCGCCACACGAAAGCGATGCACCTGGTCCAATCAGGCGTAGCGCTTGTATATATCCGAGATTTGTTAGGGCATGTGGATATCTCCACTACGGAGATCTATGCCAGGGCAGACACGGAAATGAAACGCAAGGCCCTGGAGGGAGCCTATCCCGACATGACTTCCGCGGAGTTGCCGGACTGGAACCAGAATCAGGACTTGCTGTCCTGGCTGAAGCGTTTCTGATGAGTTCTCCAGTTCTTCTTTGTAATATTATGCAAAGTGGTGACGCTGAAAACGGCCCAATTTCCCGCTGTTTGAGGC
>CAZVFG010000124.1:0-3415 GCA_964626125.1 uncultured Methanoregula sp. | reverse complement strand
ATGATGATGTTTCCGTTATCGTCATGAGCCCGTACGGGGAAGGATGGGTACGGGATCTCAAGGCATTATTCGTGGGGAGCACAACCGGCGCGGTTGTGCGGAGGGCATACCGGCCGGTCCTCATTGTCAAAGACAAAAAAATGGCGTGAGGGTATGGTCATGGTATCCCTTGAACGGGGATGACCGCGGCGTTATGAAAAATGTGTCTTTTGAGCGGATTTGTGAATATATCGTTATCTTTTTGTATGGTTTGGTGTACGAATCCTGTCGGAAGCGATGGATGGGTCGACTGAACCATACCACATTTCACCATGAGCCTGCATCCGCCAGAAAGGGATCCGGCAGGGAACGCCGGCCATGCGCGTGGACAGGGTGTGCCCACCGCAACCGGGTTGCCGGGCCGGTCCTCTCTGTCAGCAGGATCCTGCGGCCACTGCTTCCCCCTTGTGTTACGTCCGGTTGCATACGATTGCGCTGATGTCTACAGGCAAAAGACTGTTCGAGCAGAGCTGGCTGATAACCGCTGCAGATCCGAGTGCGATAATGAAACACCCGACAAGAACTCCTGCAAGGATCAGGATCGCCTTCATACTCCTACCCCAGAAAGTTGAGGATCCCGATCGTCGGTATAGTGGTAATCAGGGCAGCGGTCACAGCCCCTGCGACGATCGCCGGAAAGGCCCGGCTGAACCGGATGCCGAATACCAAGGCCAGGGCACACCCGCTCCATGTGCCGGTCAACGGCAGCGGTACAGCGACAAAGAGGAAGAGGGCGAGAGCACCCCATCGGTTGACCATGACGTCATATTTCCGGGTGCGTCCAAAGAGCCATCCAAAGAAGTCTGCCATCGATGAGGAGCGGGCGCTGAGCCACCGGGAGACCGATTCGAGAAAGAGGAGGAGCGGGATCACCGGAAGAATATTTCCGATGATGCCGAGCGCAAATGCGGTGAGGGGGGGGAAACCATAGGCAAGCGCCGCAGGGATGGCATATCGCGCCTCGAAGAACGGGGTGGCGCCGAGCAGGATGACGATCAGTGCGGCGTTGATATCCATTGTCTTCACTCACCGGTCCTTTTTCCCAGCAGTTCATCATATTTCACTACTATTCCCCGGATGTTTTTGCATCCGTTTGGGCATTGCCACGATCCACGAGGGGGTTGGATTTTCCCGTGTACCCTGTTAAGGCAGTCTACAAAGAGACCCTGAAATCCTTTTAACGTGCCGCTGATATCGGGTGCCTGTTTTGCATCATACCGCGAGATCATGACTGCAGCAATCATGAGCAGGGAGAGCATCTGTTTCTTCATTGCATCACAACGTCCGGTTGCAGACAATTGCGCTGATATCTGCAGGCAAAAGACTGTTCGAGCAGAGGTAGCCAAGAATCGCTGCTGACCCAAGGGCGATCCCAAAACACCCGATCAGGGCTCCTGCCAGGATTGCCAGCAACACCAGGTACGTATCCATGCTAAGGAGTTTTCCCGCAATGGAGCCCCTCACCCCCCCGCTCCCGAAGACCGGCACCATCACCATCAGCACGATGGCAAAGAAGTACAGGCCGCTGATCCAGCGGTGATCTTCGATGAACCGATGTGTTTTCTGCGTGAGATCGGCAAGGATGGTTCCGAGGTAGGGAATCCTGAACGCGAGGTCGAAGTTGAGCGCCATGAACAGCCCGGTCTCAATGTCAATCATCGCGATGGAGAGGGCCATGTACCACCACGGGATTCCAAGCGCGATCCCGACAGGGATGACGGTCTCCTTTCCGGCAGGGGGCAGGATGTAGGCGACAATAAGCCCGAGCATGGTCAGGAAAAGATTGTACGGGAGCGTGGCAGCCATGACTGCGACGTGGAGTGACAGGACACAAACCGGGATGAGGAGTGCAATCGCCCGGTACGGCACCATCCTGATCGCGGGTTTCAGGTTCAGGGTGATGCGGGTAATGCTTTCCCTCCTCTGGTTTTTTCCTTATATTATGTACTGTCAGGTCATTTTTACCCGGCGTTCATGATAAGGAGCGGTCGGAGTGACCGTCTGGCTACTGCACAGGGGGTACTTCCCACAAATAATTCCCTTAACTCCCTCAGCCAGCCCTTTCCCTTCGGGCTCATTACCATGAGAGATACATCCTCACTCTCGGCAACCGAGACGATTTCATCGGGAGGATAACCGACACGGACATGATGCACAACTTTACATCCCAACCGGACGAGTCCGCCCCTGATCCCCTCGAGTCGCTTTCTGGAATCCTCCACATATCCCTCAGTTTCTGCGTCTGTTTTCCCGTTTTCAATCACGTTCAGAAGGACGATTTCATCGATCCCTTTTACTTTACTGATAAACGAGACCAGCTTTCCTGCCCGCTCAGAAAAATCAAGCGGTACAAGCACTTTTGAGAAGATCCGCGAGCAGAAATTTTCAGAGCCAGTGCCCTCACAAGCCTCCCCCGGCTTGAATCTCATGAGAAGAAGGGGGATTTTTATGTGGTGCAGCACATCGGTCGAGACGCTTCCAAGCAACAGATCCCGGAGGCCTTTTCCCCGCGCACCCATGATGATCCAAGAAACGTTTTCGCGTTCAGCAGCTTTCAGGATCTCCTCATAGACGTTGCCCAGCTGCAGCACGTCCACCCTGATACTGACGTCAAGCCCGAGACCGGTAAGATATGCCTTTTTTTCCTCCATCAGGATCTTTGCATTCGCAATGTTCTGCCCGTGAGTCCCACCCTGTATCGAGTGATCCGTGGCATCGACGATATGCAAAAGTGTCACCTCTTTTATTCCCGGAATTTTACCGATGCACCTGAGAACTGTCTGGTTATCATCTGAAAAATCGGTCGGGAATAATATCTTTTCGAACATGGTATTCTCGGGAATAGGTCAGTATTTCAAATGTAGTTGGTGATAAATGTATGCCACGCGCTCCTGTATCACCCCATGCGATACACAAGGAACAGATCTTCGACTCGTCTGCCACGTTCCCCCTACGTCCTGGTGCAGACGAATGTGCTGATATCTGCGGGTAGCGATCCATCGTGCCGAGCATATTCTGGCAGTGCAATTTCAGATGACTCCTGGAAGATGCACCAGTGCCATATTCGCGAGATATATTAACAGCATCACTGCTACAATGAACATGGCGAAATCTATGCTCTTGACGTCCACTGCGATCTCTCCACGTTCTATTCCTTCCATCCTCTTCCCGGCACGCCCGGATGCCTTTTCCGCCGCCATAGATAATCTATCCACTCCATGTGGCGTTATTGCATATGTGCATTTACCGGTCCAAATCAGCCCATATACTATCTGTACAAAAGCCATATCCACACCGATGGCAAGCATCGAGACCGGATTCCTGCAGAACCATATGAAGCCGGCTGCAATCCTTTCATACCAGTAGTTGGGGCAAA
>CAZVFG010000123.1:0-3450 GCA_964626125.1 uncultured Methanoregula sp. | reverse complement strand
CCCCAAGAACGTTATGAAAAACGATGATTTCTACAGAGACTAAAGACTCATAAAAAGTACCCGGTCTCACATCCATACTGGTCCCTTTTTGGGTTTGCACTACACGCTGACCATTATGTTTATGTTTTTTGAATGATGATAGCCTCTCATAAGATTCGCATGAAGAGAGGGGATCCGCCCCGCATCTGGAGACAAAGAGCGCATGAATGCACCGGAAGCAGAAGCAGCATACCATCAGGTAAAAAGCCAGCTGGACGCACACCAGATCTCACTTGACGAATACAACCGGAAGGTGGCTGCGCTGCAGTACCTCGACCATACCGGCACGTGGTGGGCGATCAGTCCCCTTGATGGGAGCTGGCTGCGCTGGAACGGGACCGCGTGGGAACCAGCGTTTACGTCCGCTGCACCATCACGGATTGAACCGCAGCAGGAGACTCCTTCATCGTGTATCCCTGCGGAGTACCGGGGGCACCCGGAGAAGAAGGCTGCGGGCATCTCTGCTGCAGATGCCCCTGCCAGTAAACTGCCGTGGCCGATGGGAAAGAAGTTCGCTGCCGGGAGCATCGCGTGCGGAGCCCTGTCATTCATCATCTTTCCCTATATCCTTGGCATTGCCGGTGTCGTACTGGGAATCGCCGCATTAAGACAAAGATGCACATCAGGGGCGATCGGTGTCGTGGTGAGTGCTGCGGTGATTCCCATCACGTACCTGACCACGCTACATCCGTGACTTCATCGATAAATAATTCTTTTAACCATTGGCATCGTACAGTATAAGGCGGGCCGATAGATCAGGGGTAGATCGCTACCTTGGCATGGTAGAGGCCGCGGGTTCAATTCCCGCTCGGTCCATCGTTTTTTCATTATATCCCGGACACACGAATATATATCGTACCTTACAAAGCATACGATAGGAAACACCATGCGCATCCATGACCTGATCCTTCCCCAAGACCGGGTTTTTCTCTCGCTTTTTTCAAAAATGGCAGCCACCATCGGTGAGGCTGCGACCGTCTTAAACGAGATTACCCACGAGCTGCCACTTGGTATGGAGAAGGCGCACCGTGTCCGCCAGATTGAGCATAACGGTGACGAGATCACCCGCACGATCTACGAGAAGTTGAATGAATCATTGATCACACCCCTTGAACCCGAGGAGATATCCCGGCTTGCCCCCGTCATGGACGATGTACTGGACCGGATTGACCGGGTCACCCAGCAGGTCTGCACCTATGAGCTTGCCCAGTCCAGCGATGTCCTGAAGGAATTCTCCTATCTTATCCTTTTGTCCACGACCGAGATTCAGCATGCAATTGAGGGACTTTCAGTTCTGGGAAAGCCCGAGAACGTAAGGAACCATGCCGGCGAGATCAACCGCCTCTACAATCTTTCCATCGAGCTCCAGTCCCGTGCAGTCCTCGAACTGTTCAAGGCAAAGGATCTCCTCCTGATCATCAAACTCAAGGATATTTATGAAGGGCTTGGCAGGGTGATGGAGAAGTGCAATGATGTAGGGCATGCGCTCAATGATATCGCGATGAGCCATTCCTGAACCCTATGGACCCCCTCGTTCTTTTCGGGATCTTCATTGCACTCGCCCTCAATTTCGTCAACGGGCTCAATGATGCGTCGCACTCCATCGCCACGGTTGTCGCCACAAAGGCGCTCTCTCCCATGAAAGCGATCCTTCTTTCCGCGGTGTGCAACATGATCGGTCCGTTTGTCTTTACCACCGCGGTCGCTGCGACAATCGGCACCGGGATTATCCATCCCGGTGCCCTCACTCCCCTCTCCATCATCGTTGCCATGGGGTCAGCGATCCTGCTCGTTATTGTCGCGACACGGGCGGGCATGCCCGTTTCAAGCAGCCATGCAATGGTCGGGGGACTGCTGGGCGCCGGGATCGGGGTTGCCGGTGTATCTGCGGTACTCCTGCCCGAAAGCGAAGTCTTTGCCGGGATCGTGATATCCGGAATTCTGGGCGCAGGTATCGGGGCCATCGTTGTCGGGGCCATCACGGCAACACTCGGGGGCGATGTCCGGTTGGCACTCGTGGTCGGGGCAGTTTTCGGTGCTGCCGTTATCATCCCATGCCTGATGATCGCCGGGGTGCTCAGGATCTCCGGTCTTGTCGCGATCGTGCTCTTTATTTTCATCTCCCCTATCATCGGCATGGCCGCTGCATTCCTGTTCGATGTGCTCATATCCCACCTCTTCCGGTACTCGCGGCAGAACCGGATGCGCCGGATATTCCAGCCGCTTCATGCCTTTGCATCTCTTTTTCAGGCAACAGGGCACGGGGCAAACGACGGGCAGCACGCGGTAGGCCTGGTCACCGCCCTTCTTGTTTCGGCCGGTATATTATCGGCATTTGAAGTACCGACATGGGTAATCCTCATCTCGGCAATCGCGATCGGGCTCGGGACATGTTTCGGGGGCTGGCAGGTCGTTGACAGGATGGCAAAAAAGATCACCAGGATCCGCCCGTACCAGGGGTTCTGTGCAGCAACAACCGCCAGCAGCATTCTTGCCGGCGTGACCATATATGGCGTGCCGGTCTCGTCAACCCATGTGATCAGCGGGGCGATCATTGGCGTGGGAGCCACAAGGGGAAAGAACGCGGTCCAGTGGGATGTCGTGCGGGAGATGATGACCGCATGGGTGATCACCATCCCGCTTGCCCTTGTGATCGCATGGGGAGGGTATTACGGTATTGCCGCGCTCTTCCCTGCCCTTGCCTGATGTAAAATCGCCACATTTTTACCCTCTCCTGCCGGATGATTTGTTGGTTTGTTTATGGGATTTAAGGAATGGTTTATTCCGCAGGACAGGATATTTTTTGATCTCTTTGAACAGCAGGCAGCGGTCGTAACGGAAGCAGCGCAAAAACTGGTCGATCTCACCGAGGATTTCACCAATGTTAAAGAAAAACGCCACAAAATAGAGCAACTCGAACACCGGGGCGACCAGATCACCCATGATATTTACGAACAGTTGAACCGGACGTTTATCACACCACTCGAGCCCGAGGAGATCTCACGCCTCGCATCAACACTTGACGAGGTGCTCGACTATATCGATGGAGCGACGGAAAAGATGGTCTATTATGGTATCGAGGCGACCGATGCCCACATGGTGGAACTGGCAAAGATAATCCATATGCAGGCCGTCGAGCTTGAAGGCGCGGTAAAAGGCATCCGCTCGATCAAGGACCCAAAATTTATTGAGGACCGCTGCATCGAGGCGAACCGGCTGGAAAACCTTGCCGACGATGTGCTCGCGCATGCTCTCACGGATCTATTCCGCATCCAGCACGCGATCACCATCATCAAGCTCAAGGATATTTACGAGCATCTGGAGCAGGCGACCGATTTCTGCGAGGATGTGGCAAACGTACTCTCCGATATTGCGATCCGGCACTCGTGAGGATACATGGAGATCATCCTT
>CAZVFG010000122.1:0-3462 GCA_964626125.1 uncultured Methanoregula sp. | reverse complement strand
CCTTCTCCACGTGGTGGAGGTCCGGGTCGGAGATCATCGGGTTCTCGCCCATGATGTACGCACACTTGACGGTTCCGGGCTGGTCGGCGAGGGTATTGATCAGCTTGGTGACGGTTAAGCCGACTTTGCCCTCGGCGATCTCGCAGCCCCATGCGTCCATCATCTTCTTGCGCATCTCGGGGACGATGACAGCCTGGTACCCGGAGTACACGTTCGCGAGCGCTCCCATGTCGCAGGCGCCCTGCACGTTGTTCTGGCCCCGCAGTGCACAGACACCGCCGCCACGCTTGCCGAGGTGGCCGGTCAGCATCTGGAGGTTTGCGACCGATTTGACGTTGTCCACACCGGTCGTGTGCTGGGTGATACCCATCGAGTACAGGACGTTGGAAGACTCTGCCTTTGCGATCCATTCTGCCGCGGTGGCAAGGTCCTTTGCCGGAATCTTGCTGATCTTGGAGACGTTCTCAAGGCTGTAGGTGTCCTTCATCACGACTTCTTTTAACTTCTCGTAGTCCTTGGTCCGCTTTGCGATGAAGTCCTTGTTCTCCCAGCCGTTTTTAATGATGTGCTGCATCAGGCCGTTGAAGATCGCAACATCGGTCCCCGAGTCAAACGGCATGTACAGGTCTGCCTGTTTTGCCGTCGGGGTGAACCGCGGGTCGGCAACAATCAGCTTGCCGCCGCGTTGTTTGGCGAGCATGATCTGGCGCCCGATCAGCGGGTGCTGCTCGAATGTGTTTGACCCGATGACAAAGATGCACTTTGACTCGCCGATATCTGCGATCGAATTGGTCATCGCACCGGACCCGAATGCCCCGGCAAGCCCGACAACCGTCGATGCGTGGCAGAGCCGGGCGCAGTGGTCGATGTTAGGCGTCTTCAAGACCGCCCGGGCAAACTTCTGCATCAGGTAGTTCTCCTCGTTGGAGACACGTGCCGATGAGAGGCACGCCATCTCCTCTGGCTTGTACGACTTGAACTTGGAGACGATCAGCTTGTATGCCTCGTCCCAGCTCGCCTCGACAAACGTGCCGTCCTTCTTGATCAGCGGCTTTGTCAGCCGGTCAGGGCTGTTGATGAACTCATGCGCGTAATTCCCCTTGGGGCAGAGCTTGCCCTCGTTGACGGGACTGCGGTGCCATGGTGCGACGCCGACAACCTTCTTGTCCTGGACAACAAGGTTGAAGCCGCAACCACAGCCGCAATACGGGCATGTTGTTGGTACGTATTTCATGTCCATGTTCTAACCTCGAACGACAATCATCTGTACTTAACATTATTTAAGCATACTGAAATTTTCTGAAAAATTGATGAATAGCGGTGGGTTTGAGCTGATACCCCTTGAAAATGTCAAAAAAAAAGATTAATTCTTTTAATTTTTGTAGGATGAGGCACCCAGTTTGGGGGCAAAGGCACTATCAGCTTCAGACCGGATCGCATGGGAGAAGAGTGCGAGCGGAATGTCCATCGGGCAGAGTTCCTCGCACTGTCCGCAGTTGATACAGCTGTCTGATATGTGGGCGAACCGCCTCATATGGAACATCGAATTCGGCGGGAGCTCCCCCGGTTTGACCATAAGGGAGCTCTTTATCAGCTCGTCCGCAGCAGTGAAACAGACCGGGCAGTTCTCGATACACGAGTAGCACTTGATGCACCGTGAAGTTTCTTTGTTGATGGTCTCCCAGAGGTTTGCCCCAAGTGCGGTGAAATCTTTTTTGCGCCACTTGTCGCCGAGCTTGAACATGGCACCTTCAACCTTGCCGCGCATCTCGAGCCCTTTGGGGTTTGGTGCTTCGGTGGCGATCACACCCGCCTTTACCGCGCCATTCAGAAGGCTGGCACCCTTCTCGCTGCAGACTTCGACAAAGGTCGCCTTGCCTGCCTTGTCACCGATGACGCCCCAGTTTCCGCAGGCGAGATCCGCATCCCGGGGGATTTTATACTTGCAGCGGCGGCAGTTGGACCTGCGGCCGTAACCGGCGTCTTCGAGCTCGTCGATCGAGATGCCTTTGTGTCCGCCTTCGTACTCGATGATGAACTGGCCCTTGTCGATCTCTTCTTTGTGGACCTTGTCGGGGTCAACATCGAATTTTGCCTTGATCATCCTGCGGGCAGGGACTGCGCTGACAGACCCTCCACAGTTGACACCGATCATGACGATGTTATCAAGGTTGATCTGCTTGCGCTTGGCAAGTTCGTAAAATGCCATCACATCGCAGCCCTTGACCGTCACACCGATCTTCATCGTTTTTGCGCCGTCGAAGTACTTCTTGATCAGCTTGGGAAGGAGGAGCGTTCCGCAGTGGAGTGATCCTGCGGTGTTTTTGAGGTCTGCGGCTTTTGTGATCAGCACGGGTTGTGCATCATACAGGTCCTTGCCCTTCTGAATGGCAAAAACGGCGTCCACCATCCTGGACTCAAGTGCATGTTTCCACAGGCCGGTAACAGCACCGCCGAGTTCAGCTTTCTTTGCAATCTCTGCATCAGTGGTCCATGCGTAGACCATTTCGCCTTTTTTAACTGCAGGGGTACCCCCGAATAGTCCCATGTTACTTCGCCTCCGCAATCTTCTCAATTCTCACAGCACAGGCCTTGAACTCCGGAATAGCCGCAACAGGGTCAAGTGCATTGTTGGTGAGCAGGTTTGCTGCGCACTCCTTGTAGTGGAATGGCATGAAGACGACACCTTTCTTGATGTCTTTTGTGACCCGTGCACCGATCTTGATCTCTCCTCTGCGGGTGACGGCCTTGACCATTTCCTTGTCCTTGATGCCCAGTGCCTTTGCATCATCCGGACTGATCTCGACCCAGCCGGTCGGCTCTTCGCGCTCAAGGTTCTCCGAGCGGCGGGTCATCGTACCGGTGTGCCACTGCCAGATGCAGCGCCCGGTGGTCAGGATCAGCGGGTAGTCCTTGTCCGGTACTTCTGCCGGGTATTTGAACTCGATGGGGGTCAGGATGCCCAGCCCGTCCGGGTGGGTAAACTTCTCCTTGTGCAGGATCGGTGTGCCCGGGTGATCCTTGGTCGGGCAGGGCCAGTGAAGCGCTTCGGGTTTGTCGAGGCGCGTATAATCCATGCCACCATAGGACGGCGTGACCTTCGAGATCTCAGTAAATACTTCTTCGGCGCTCTTATACGGGAATTGTTTCTCGTATCCCATTGCTTTTGCCAGTTCACAGAAGATTTGCCAGTCTGCCTTTGCCTGTCCTGGCGGGTCCTGCGCCTTTCTCCACTTCTGGACACGGCGCTCGGTCGAGGTCTGCGTACCGTCTTTCTCGGCAAAGCAGGCTGCCGGGAGTACGACGTTTGCGAGTTGTGCAGTCTCGGTCATGAAGATATCCTGCACGACCATGAACTCGACGTTCTTTAACCCCTTCTCCACGTGGTGGAGGTCCGGGTCTGAGAGCATCGGGTTCTCGCCCATGATATAGACGCACTTGATGGTCCCGGGCTGGTCAGCG
>CAZVFG010000121.1:0-3494 GCA_964626125.1 uncultured Methanoregula sp. | reverse complement strand
GCATTGAACTCAATTACTTTTGGTCCTTCTGCCGTGTTCATGAACTGACCGTACAGGATACCTTTGTAGGGCTCCCCGCTCTTTTTCATCACTCCCACCATGGCTTTCATAATGTCAAGAGCGGCGTTATAGTCAGATGAGGAGACAAAGGGGAGCATGTGGTCCGGCATCGAATACGATCCCATCCCCCCCGTGTTTGGGCCGGCATCCCCGTCAAAAGCACGTTTGTGGTCCTGGACAAGCGGCATGGGAACCAGGTGCGTGCCGTCGACAAATGCCTGCAGTGTGAACTCTTCACCGATCAAACGCTCCTCAAGCACCACGTTCCCGCCAAGTTGCTGGACGTAGGAAACTGCTCCGGCGGCATCGATCTGATCGCCCATAATGCGAACCCCTTTCCCGCTGGTAAGCCCGATCGGCTTTATCGCCAGATCACCGCCATAATCCCTGATAAACGAGACTGCTTCATCCACGTGGTGACAGACCCGGTATTTCGGGCAGCCGGCGATTCCGTGCCGCGCCATCATCTCACGGCAGAATCCCTTATCGGTCTCCAGCCTCGCTGCTGCGCGGGTTGGGCCGACACACAACACCCCTGCACGTTCAAGGTCATCGACGATACCAGCCTGAAGCGGGGCTTCCGGCCCGATGAAAGCATACTCCGCCCCGACTTCTTTTGCAAAACCGACAACACCGGAGGGATCGGTCTCTTTGTGGATGTGGGTTTTTTTTGCCAGTCGAAAGATACCCGGGTTCCTTTTTGTCATGACTGAGAAGAGCTGCAGGCCGGTGCTGCGGGAGAGCGCCCGGGCGATGGCATGCTCACGCCCGCCACCACCAACCACGAGTATCTTCATATCCATACCTACGAGTTCACCCTAAAAATTCCTTATGCTAAAGGAGTTCACTGACCCTGACCAGAGGAATGAGCAAGACACCGTGCTGCGTGAGCATTTCAGCGGCACCCTGTTCACGGTCAACAACGGTGACCACACGATCGATCGTTGCTCCCGCCTCCCGCAGCGCCCTAATACCATAGAGTGCGGACCCTCCCGATGTTGTGACATCTTCGATAAGCAGCACGTTTTTATCCCGGACACTGCCGATGATCACATCTTTCTTGCCATGCCTCTTTTCCGCAGCCCGGATGATCGCATAAGGTTTTCTGCTGACAAGCGCGGTTCCCACCGCAAAGGGGACCCCTCCGATTGCCACACCCGCTACCGCATCAAACTCATACTTTTTCGCGATTGTCTGTACAATTGGAACGAGGAGTTCCGGGTTCGTTGCTGCAGATTTCACATCAATGTAATACGGGCTCTTTGCACCTGAGGAGAGCGTGAAATCTCCAAATTCAATTGCCTTGAATTTTATCAGCAGATCTGCAATCTGGTTCACCAGGGCACCTCCTTGACACCCATGAGATAACCGAACATGTTTACCACCCTGTGAAGGATAGGGGTGAGTATCAGGATCATGATAAGGACGGGAAACGTTACATACGTAAGAATCCATGACGGGTCAAACAGGAGCATGAGAATGAATGCACCGGCAACAAGATCATACTGATCGGCGATCGGCCATTTCTCACCCCTCTCTTTTCCGAGCCGCCGTTTGAAGTAGCTCTTGCATATATCTCCAAGGAGTGCACCCCCTGCAAGGAGGGTAATTGACAGGAGTGTATGGCGCGGGAGACCGACGAGCCCGTACGTATCCGAGAGCTGGATTTGTAAAAGCCCGATCCCGACACCTGCAAGAACGCCGAAAAAAAGGCCCCGGTAGGTTTTCCCGTCCCCCAGAATCCGGCGCCTGTCAGGGAAACTTTTGCCAAAATCAATCGGTATGCCCCCGCCGAATAGTGCAGCGGTTGGGTTCGGGACGTACGCTGGCAGCATGATCCAGACAGCCGAGAGCAATGGTATTATGAAGGACTCAATACTAATAATGTAGCACTCCAATACCTGTAATAAACAGCAGATACCAACATTAAAGTTACTCCATTTGAGTTCATGAAATCGTACGAACCGGGGGACATGGATGTTAATCAAAAAGACCAAGAGCCTCTGTCCTGTATGCAATTCGGTGATTCCGGCGGATATTGTTGAAGAAGAGGGGAAGATCTGGCTGAAACGCACGTGCAAAGAACACGGGGCGTTCCGGAATATTTACTGGGCCGATCCTCTCATGTATCACCGGTTTGAACGCTACGATACCATCGGGAGTGGAATTTTAAATCCCCAGTCTGTTTCCCCGGCAGAAGGCTGCCCCACTGCGTGCGGGCTGTGCAGCAACCATCATTCCCAGACCCTGCTCGCAAATATTGACGTCACGAACCGCTGCAATCTTGACTGTGATTTCTGTTTTGCCAACGCTAGGGCCTGCGGGTTTGAATACGAACCTCCGTTTGAAGACATTGTCAGAATGATGGAGATCCTGCGCTCAGAAAAACCCGTGCCAGCTCCGGCGGTCCAGTTTTCCGGCGGGGAACCCACCATGCGCAACGATCTCGTTGAGATCATCAAAAAGGCAAAGGAGATGGGATTTCCGCAGGTGCAGATCGCAACCAATGGTGTCCGTATTGCGAGAGATCCCGCGTATGTAAGGGAACTCAAGAATGCAGGGCTCAACACCGTATACCTTCACTTTGATGGGGTATCCCAGAAAACAAACCCTTATGTAAAGACGCATAAAAAGGCAATCGAGAACCTGCAGAACGTCGGGCTCGGGTGCGTCCTCGTTCCGACCGTGATACGGGGAAAAAATGACGGGGAACTCGGTGCCATTATCCGGTTCGCCGCTGATCATATTTCTGTCGTGCGCGGAGTCAATTTCCAGCCTGTCGCATTTACCGGCGCTGCGAGCGATGATGACATCAATAAGTCAAGGATTACCATCCCGGAGGTATTGGCAGGGATAGAGACCCAGACAAACGGCATCATAAAAAAGGATGATTTTTATCCAGTACCCTGTGTACTGCCCTTCTCCGATCTCGTTGAGGCATACACCGGCAAACCCCAGGTCAGGTTCACCGCTCACCAGCACTGTGGTGCGGCCACGTATGTTTTTGTCACCAAGGAGGGGATGGTCACGGTGAACCGGATGGTTGATGTCGACAGCCTGTTTGAATCGATTGAAAAGATGGCAGAGACCTTAAAAAAGGGAGGGACTATCAATAAATACAAGGCACTCATCGAGGGTGTCAAAAACCTTCATGAATCGGTCAGGAAGGGTGAGCAGAGCAATACTACTGAATTCTGGAAGTTAATCGGAAAGACGCTGATCGGGCAGAACTTCGACGCCCTCCGTGAATTCCACTGGAATGCGTTGTTCATCGGGACCATGCACTTTATGGACCGCTATAATTATGACCTCGAGCGCGTCCAGCGCTGTTGTATCCATTATGTGACACCCGATGGGCGGGTCATTCCTTTCTGTACCTACAACAGCGGCCCGTTATACCGTGAACAGGTCTGGAAGAAATTTGCCAAAAAACA
>CAZVFG010000120.1:0-3501 GCA_964626125.1 uncultured Methanoregula sp. | reverse complement strand
CGCCCGCTCCACGCCCGGCGGTAAATCCAGTTTACGATCTTCTCAATGACCGATACGACCTGGTCTTCTTTTTCGAGCATGATCAAATCCCTGCCCAGGTGCGGGTGCCGTCCCCTCCTCCCTCCGACAAGGATAAGGTAATGTCTGTGTTCCGCCTGTATCGTATTGAACGGGCAGGAGCGGATGCAGACCCCGCACTGGATGCATTTCTTGGGATCAAGAATACTGACCCCGTTTTTAATGCGGATTGCATTCTCTTTGCAGTACTCGACACACGTCCCGCAGCCGGTGCAGAGCCCGGGTGTTCTGATAGGGCGCACCCTTCCGATAATCCCGATCTCGTTGAGCATCGGGCTGGTGCAGGCATTGGGGCAACCCGACAATGCGATACGGATCTTTACCGGCATCTCCTTGCCAAACAATTTAGCATCGATCTTCTGTGCAAGGCTGATAGTATCGATGTTGGCGAATTTGCACCGGTCCGTCCCCGGGCATGCGATAATATTTACGATCTCATCGCGTTCTGACCCGACCGGCGTTCCGTTTTTTGCGAGGGCTCTTTCGATTCTGCCCAAAAAAGACGGCGGGATATGGGGGATCTCGAGAGTCTGCCGGGTGGTGCAGTGAACAATTCCGACCCCGTATTTTTTTGCGATTCGGGCGATGCCCCGCATCTGATCGACAGAGATTTTTCCCGCAGGCAGACGAATTCTGACCGTACACAGGTTGGCGTCCCTCTCCGTGATGACGCCACCTTTCATATGCACGCCAAAATCCTTATACATCCATCAATATTTCGGACACTGTGGTTAAAAGGATGGCGTTTTTGAAGGATTACGGGATTAGTACCATTCCAAGGACAATCGCAGCACGGGTCATCTCATTGGATGCGCCAACCACATCACCATTGATGCCTCCCAACAAATGTTTCGAGATCAATAGGAGGATCATCGGACAGAGTACCATCAGGATCGCCGCTGTAGCAAGTTTTTGGGGAGAAATCGGGAGCAAAATAAGGGGGATGCAGAGCACAAACGCGATTACGGGAAAATAGGGTTTGGAAAAACGGTAAAAGTAACTGTGGAGCCCTTCCTGAAACGGTGTGCCGATCGTCGTGAGAAGTGCCATTGAAAATTTGGCACCTACCTCCCCGATCAGAATTGCCACCGCAATTGATGCCGAAGCCTGCAGGCCGGCAAAGAGGAGCAGTGTGATTACAAGCCCCAGTGCAACACCCCCGGCACCAACCTGGCGGTCGGTCAGCGCACGGATACGCTTTTCCCGGTCTCCCTGTGCCATAATTGCATCGCCAAAATCGAGGAGCCCATCGAAATGGTTGCACCCGGAAAGAAACAGAACCCCGGCGACCGCAATCCCTGCTGCAATGGTCCGGCCGGGTATCCAGAACACCACGATCGCTATAAGACCCCCGATGACATACCCGGCAAGGGGATAGAGGTAAGAATGCCTCGCGAAATGCTCCAGTTCGCGTGGTTTTCCAAGGGGCAGGATGGTCGCAAACTGCAGAAGGGCGATGAGCGCTTTCATACGCATTCGCTGTAGAGCCGGGAGGTGCAGCCGGCGATCAGCCCCGCGATCGCATCGTCAAGGAACGGCCCAAGCTCAGAAAGGATGCCGGGCTTTTTCTGGTCATAGCGGGTAAACTCAAACCGGGCATAAGTGCCCCCGATGCACTCGGCGATTGCCATCCCGATGATCTCATCACTTAATAAAAAGACCGGGTCGCTCCTGATCTCCGAATCAGCCCTGTTGTGGTAGAGTTCGTCTTCAAGGAGGATTGCCCCGAGAAGCAGGGAAGAGACGTTGGGATCCTGGAGGTATTTTTTGATCTTTTTATGAAGGTTTTGGGTTGCGTCGTTCTCATCCATGCCGTGAGAAACGTACAACTCCATCGCGGCTGCTACGATGGCATCCAGTGAGACCCCCTTCTCCTGCAGCCTGTGTTCAATCTCAAACATGTGATCAGAACTTGTATTGATTGGTGTATTATGAGTTGTGGAACCTGGCAGATCCGATACCTTCAACCTTTGGGATGGCGAGATTATGGGTGAAACGATATGCCATTTGTTTCAACAGACCCGCATCTTGACGTTACCTCACCCGTTTTTTCCAGCATCCTTGCCAACACGATCCTGAGCACGGTCCCCGGTATTTCAGGAGCAGGGCCGAATCCGGAAAAAACCCTACTCACGCCAATCCTCGATGCAGAATTGATTATCCACGGATCAATTACGAGCAATCCGGTAAAACCAAACACCCCAACCGGCTGCCCGACTCCGGCATCAATTACGCGTGCAATGATGGACCTGATCCATATGAAGCCGCTGTTCATCAATGCCGGACTTGCACAATCCCCGACAGTCCCCTGCCTTGATGTCTATGGGTGTGTCGGGGATGATCCACGGGAGCGGGACGCGGTTCCCTGTGCTGACGCCCTATACCATCGCGGCATGTGGATCGGGGAGTACCTCTCAAAGACAAGCGATCTCCTCGTGCTCGGGGAATGTGTTCCCGGAGGGACGACCACAGCGCTCTGTGTACTGCGGGCACTTGGCTACACGGCATCGGTGAGCAGCAGTTTTGTGGACAATCCTGTATCATTGAAAGAAGAGGTATGCAAAAGAGTCCTCCAACGGATCAGGGAAAAAGGCATCACCCGCCCTCTTGATATCATCCGTGCCACCGGCGATCCGATGATGCCGGTTGCTGCAGGCATCGCCCACACGTATCTAGGTAACCTTGTGCTGGCTGGCGGGACGCAGATGCTTGCTGTGGCTGCACTTGTCAAAGCGTTCGGGGATCGGTTGCCCGTGATTGCAACGACGTCCTATGTCCGCGATGATGTAAGCGCCAACGTTGTTGAACTGGCGGACCGGATCGCCGTCAAAGTCATTTTCATCGATCCCGGCTTTAACGATATTGGCCACGCCGGGCTCGCCCGGTATTGTATTGGCGAGGTCAAGGAAGGGATGGGTGCCGGCGGGGCGATGCTCCTCGCTCACCTGCTCGGGCACACCCCGGAGGCAATCCGGGCGAAGATCTATGAAACGGTCAGTGCATACAGCTGAAAAGGGCTTATCACCGATCATCACTAAAACTCTTTGCAATGCGCCCCATTTATGTGGTCAATAATTTTGGGCAGTTCAATCACCTGATTCACCGTGCACTCAGAGAGATGGATATTCCGGCCCTGATGGTGCAGAATACCATACCTCCTGAGGATATTGCAAATGGCTGCCGGGGGATTATTCTTGGAGGAGGGCCCACGATCGACCGTGCTGGCAATTGTTTTAGGTATATCGGGCTCGGACTTCCGGTCCTTGGGATCTGTCTCGGTCTCCATATTATTGCCACTTCATTTGGAGGATCGGTAAAGCAAGGAATAAGCGGCGGGTATGGTCCGGTCGATGTGAAGATCTGTGAGCACAATGACATTCTTGCCGGTTACCCGGAAAAGATCCAGGTCTGGGCGTCACATGC
>CAZVFG010000119.1:0-3548 GCA_964626125.1 uncultured Methanoregula sp. | reverse complement strand
TGGCATATTCAAACCCACTTATCCCTACTGTTGATATTCAACAGCAGGAACAACCAAGTAATACTAGCTCTTACCAGCTTGTTACTTTTGGAACTGTAATAGGAACTCCACCAACTGGAGCAACCTATGCGAACATTTTCGCTTTGGAATGTTTACTACAAGACATTAACGGTTCAGCTGTTTATCAAATGGTCGGAACTGTAGCTGTCCCAGCTTGGGCAACTATTGGTTCTGGTGCCGCTGGAGCTACTGGTTACACTGGTTATACTGGTTATACCGGTCCTTCCGTAACTGGAGCTACTGGTTACACTGGTCCTGTAGGTCCTACTGGTCCTACCGGTTACACTGGTCCTGCTGGTTCTGCAACTGATACTGGTGCAACAGGTCCTGCTGGTCCAACCGGTCCAACTGGCTATACTGGTCCTGCTGGTTCTGCAACTGATACTGGTGCAACTGGTCCTGCTGGTCCAACTGGTTACACTGGTTACACTGGTCCTATCGGTCCTACTGGCTACACTGGTGCTGGAAACTTCACTGGCTACACTGGTCCTATCGGTCCTACAGGTGCAACTGGCTACACTGGTCCTATCGGAGCTACTGGTTATACCGGCTACACTGGTCCGGGTAACGGCTACAACGCTGGTCCTACTGGTCCTATCCAGACCATTACCATTGTTGACGGTCTAGTTACAAATATCACCGTTTAGTTCTTCTCCCGCCTTAATCATATTTTGCGGTATGGTTTTGGCGGATAGAAGCGTTAAATTTAATAAAAAAAACAAATGGCAGATACAATAAAAAACATAAAAATCCCCTATCCTAATGAAGGAGTTATTCGCAGTGCTCAATTAGATGATACTATCTGTCCAGAAAACTCTGTCCAGCTCGCTGTGAATATGAACTTTGACCGAGTCGGGGCAGTAACAACTCGATTAGGAGTTGAAACTTATGCCACTACTCTTGGTGGAAGTGTTACTTCTTTTGGTGTTCTAAACATTCAAGGTGGTATTAAAAGATTATACGCACAGTTCGGAACCACCATTCAGAACTGGGATGGAGCAAACTGGGCAACAAAAAGAACCACTACTGTTTCCACTAAAGCCAGATTTTCTCAATGGTTGAATAAGATTTATATGGTAAACGGAACTGATGCTCTACAATGTTCTGATGGCGGTAACTTTGCCGCCACCGCCGGATTTGTCCCTGCTACCACTATGCCAGTTGGTGATTTTATCCAAGCCGGATTTGATGGAAGAATTTGGATTGCTTCAAAGACAAATGACGCCCTTTATTATTCTGACATCGTTCAGTTTACTCCACCCTCTACTTACTCCATTACTTATACCGCTACCAACTTTATCCAGAGTTTATCCCCACAAGACGGTGAATCAATGTCTGGGCTATTCCGAGTGCCGAAAGCTCTTCTGGTTTTCAAACAGAATCATATCTATCGTGTTTATAGTGCTGACAATGTTGACCCATACCCAGCTTACAACGTAGGAACTTTCTCACAGGAATCAATTGTTCAGGCGAAAGACGGACTATACTTCCATCACTCTTCCGGCTTCTACAAATTTGCTTACGATTCACAACCAACTGAAATCTCTCGTAGAGTAATTGATTTTGTAAGAGCAATTCCTCGTTCTTCTTATGAGAACATTGTTGGAGTTTACGATGGCTATGATGCAGTAAAATGGTCCGTTGGCTCCCTTACTGTTGAAGGAGTTACTTATGCCAACTGCCAAATGAGATACACTATCTCCACCCAAGTCTGGACTATCTACGACTACGCTGGAACAAATATCACTGCTTTAATCCGTTACGATAATGGAACTACCATTGAACAAATAGCGGGAACTTCTACTGGTCTTGTCGGTAAATTGGATTCTGGAACTACAGACTTTGGTTCTGATATTTATTTTGAATTGATTGACCGCTGGAGGTCTTTCACTGATATGAACTGCCACTCCAAGAATGAAAGCGGTATTGCAATAATGTCCGAAAATGCTGGAGGAACATTACTTCAATATCAAACACAAAAAGCTCCCCCTAATGTTTGGAAAGATATTGATACCTTCAAGGGTGATTATGCTTCTATATTTCCTAACGCTTCAACTGATGATTTTAATGTGATAAGAACTAGAATCCGAGGTAACTCTCGTGGAACACCAATCATCTTCCACGGAACTGAATTGCTATCGATTCAGGATAAAGGATTGGACCAGAACTAAATGAAACTCACCGATTTACTTTTGAATAGATTTTTATATAAAGAGTTCCGACAAGATATCGAGACTAAAGATTCTGTTTATGACTCTGTAAATGCTGTTCCTGATGCTGTCCCTCCAGTCCCTGCTGGTGGTTCTGCACAGGATATTAACATCAGTAATGTCACTATAAATCCAACTCAACTTACCCCAGGTATCCCTTTACCTCCCGGTCTTCTTGATATTGCTAACTGGGGCTGGAGTCAGACTTGTGCTTTCACATCAACCTCTGCCACTGTAGTCAGTTGGGGAGCTGGAACTTTCAAATCTTCTAGTGGAACCTCTTATGCGATTAGTGCTAGCAACACTGGAACAATGGCGGCGAAGACATATATTTATTTTGACTTAAATGTTTCCGCTACTGCTTACCAAGTTACAACCACCCCAGCCACCGCTGTTGGTCTTGGTAAAGTATTAGTCGCCGTTGCTCAAAATGGAGTAGCTTCAGCTACATTCAACTTGAATGAAGCCTCACAGATTGTTGGGGATAACATTCTTGCTAACACTATCAACGCCACAAAAATGAATGTCGGTCAGCTTTCTGCTATCACAGCGGATTTAGGTTCTATAACCGCTGGAACTATTACTGGTGCTTTAATCCGAACCTCTACTGGAACAACTCGTGTAGAAATAAACTCTAGTAATGAGATTTTGTTTTATGATGCTGGAGAAATTAGAACTTACATTTCAAATGGTGTAATAAATTTTAACCGCCCAAACGGAACAGGCTGTGGAACTATCGCAGGCTGGGGTAGTAATCAAATTGGTATTACAGTTGGAGGTGAAAGTTTTTATTTTGACACTGGAGCTATGTGGACAGATTCTGTGACAAATTTGGGTAAAACTGGTGACCGGTGGGGTAAGGCTTATTTTGATGGAGATATTGATACCTATGGAGATTTACAAGTTGATGGTTTAGCAGATATTGGGGGGACATTAGATGTTGGAGACGATACCACTATCCACGGTAATGTTAGTGGACACTCATTTTCAATCAGCGGGTCTGCTGGGGAAGATGTTTATTCAAACTTTCTTGGTTACGACGGAACCACTGGGATTGTTTTGGGTTTTAGTGGTGGTCTTTTAATCTATTATGCAGAATTTTAATAGTTAATAAATAAAAAAAAATGGAAGAAATAAAAAAAATTGTAATAGAAATTAGTGGGGAAACATCAACCGTAACAACAGCCGAATACACAACTAAGAAAGAGTTTGCTTCGGCTATAAAAGCTTTGATTGATTATTTTAATAGTCACAAACAAAACTTGTCTTAATCATTTA
>CAZVFG010000118.1:0-3584 GCA_964626125.1 uncultured Methanoregula sp. | reverse complement strand
GTCAGCGGGGGAACCGTGGCACATATCGGTTCAGCCGCGCCGTCCGATACCACTATCGATTGCACGGATTTTCTGGTACTTCCCGGAGCGATCGATATGCATGTACATATGCGTAGCGGGACGCAATCAAAAAAAGAGGACTGGCAGAGCGGGAGCAGGAGTGCACTTGCAGGGGGGGTGACCGTTGTTGTTGACCAGCCCAATACCATCCCCCCCATCACGACCGAGTCAGCATTCCAGAACCGGCTGAAGGACGCACAGGACCATTCTTTCTGCCATTTTGCGATCAACAGCGGGGCAGACGTTAATACTCCCGTTGAATTGATGTGGCAGATTGGGGCCGCCGCTTTCGGCGAACTCTTTTTTGCTCCATCCAGTTACGGTGAAGCGATTGGAAAAGCCACACTCGGACAGTTACTTGAAAAGATTGGAGCACTCCGGGCGCTTGCAACCATCCATGCTGAAAGGATTTCACCATTACCGGACCGGGATCTCAGCTCCCATGACCAGGCACGCTCGTCAGCGGGGGAAGCAGAAGCAGTTCGTGCCGTGAACCGATGCAATCAGGCCCGGTGCAGGGTGCACTTCTGTCACCTCTCCACGGCCGCTTCACTGGATGCAGCAGCCGGTTCCGTGGAGGTTGCGCCCCATCATCTCTTCCTTTCACGGGAAGCGTTCAAAAATGACAATGCTTTTATGAAGGTGAACCCTCCCCTGCGGACGGAACGTGAGAGAAGGGCATTATGGGAGCGATGGGATCGCATCGATGTCATCGCATCCGATCACGCCCCCCACACGGTTGAAGAGAAAAACGCCACCTTCACCACCGCTCCGGCAGGCATCCCTGGTGTCGAGACCATGATGCCCCTCCTGGTAACAAAGGTACTGGAAGGGACCATACCGGTCCAGTCACTGATCGAAAAAACAATAACCACGCCTGCAGCTCTCCTCGCAATTCCCAAAGCCGGGTTTAAGGTTGGCGACCGTGCGGATTTTGCACTGTATCCAAAAATGCCGGTAAGGATAACTGCCGATAACCTTCATGGCAAATGCGGATGGACTCCCTATGAGGATTGCAGGGGCGTGTTCCCGAGAATCGTCGTCATGAACGGCTCGATCAGGTATCAGGACGGGGAATTTCTGACAGGTTCACCGCAGTGGTTCCCGGGTCACGGGTACCGTAAAGCCGTGTGATCAAGCAGATGAGAAACGCCACCCCCAAAACATAAATATCGTGGGCGCACAGGTGAAATGGTGCCGATATCAGCGCTTCCATAGGTCCCCGGGTGATCGATTGGCATACGCCTGGATGTGATCCACGGGACAACCCGGTTGCGCGACAGGCACTGCCCGGCAGAGGGTTAATTCACCGGTGATGTACGGCTGCATGCCACAGGTGATCCAGGTGTGTTAATGCCGGGCAACATATTCTCCTTCTATGGCTGGTGTGAATGTGCCTTCCCTTGGTGATGCGATATCCGAAACAGAAAACGGCACGATCATCACCATCGAAGTGACTGCCGGTGGGAAAAAGAATGCATTTCCGGCAGGGTTTAACGGGTGGAGAAAGACCGTCGGGTGCTGTGTTACTGCACCGGCAGTCGGGGGAAAAGCAAACCGTGCGGTGGCAGTTATTATCGCACAAACACTGGATCTTCCCAAAAATGCGGTGCAGATCCAGAGTGGGGCAAAATCGCAAATAAAGCGGGTCATCATTCAAGGTATACATAAACCTGAACTTATCGTGCGGTTACAGTCCATGATACCATCATAAGTCGTTTTCTGATGATACCGGCCGGGGTACCCGGGGATATCCTTTAAGTAATTTAACACAAAATATATTTTTTATACCTATGATCAGGCATTTCAACCATCGCATGATTCATGGGGGTGCGTTTACATGTATTCACCGGATACTACCAAGTACCTTATTCACATTAACCTCACTACCGAGGGGGTGGTCGAGAAACCCGATGTAGTGGGCGCCATATTTGGCCAGACCGAAGGGTTGCTCGGCGAAGACCTTGACCTGCGTGATCTCCAGCGGACCGGACGTGTCGGACGGATCGACGTCCAGATAACAAGCAAAAAAGGCGAGACCAAAGGAGAGATCCTGATCTCCACATCGCTTGACCGTGCGGAGACTGCCATACTTGCCGCGTCTCTCGAGACCATTGACCGTGTCGGACCCTGCGTTGCCCATGTGACGGTCGGTTCGATCGACGACATCCGTGTCAGCAAGAGGAAAAAGATCGTCGATCGTGCAAAGGAGATCCTTTTAGAGCGGTTCGATGACGGTACGATCGATTCCAATGAACTCCTTGATGATGTACGGCAGAGCCTGCGGATCGAGAAGATCGGATCCATTGGTGAGGAGAAGGTACCAGCCGGTCCGAATGTTCTGGATTCAGATGCGATCATTGTCGTTGAAGGAAGAGCAGATGTCTTAAACCTGCTGCGCTTCGGGATTAAAAACGCCGTTGCTGTTGAAGGCACGAATATCCCAAAAACGGTCATTGATCTCTGCGAAAAGAAGACCGCCACTGCTTTTTTCGATGGGGACCGGGGCGGGGAACTGATCCTTCGCGAACTTTTACAGGTCGCAGACATCGATTTTGTTGCATTTTCCCCGCGCGCAAAAAGCGTGGAGGATATGACACGCAAAGAAGTGATCAAGACCCTGCGAAACAAGGTGCCGGTCGAATATATCCGCGAACACTATTTTGAGGACAGTGCAGAGCTTCCTGCCGATCTCAAACTGCCACGGGGAACGGAAGAGACAGAATCTGCAGAAAAAAGTGTAAAATCGCTCCATATGGGAAAACGTTCCCGGGAAGGTCCACACCGGATACCGCAGACATTGCGGGATCACATGGATGATGTCCGGGGCCAGCAGCTCGCACGCTTCCTTTCATCCGATCTCATGATCATACGGGAAATAAAATCAGATGAAATTGAAAAGACCGTTGAATCCATAAACGGTAATGTCCAGGGGCTTGTGGTCGATCGCCCGGTTGACCAGAAACTCCTTGACCGGTTGGTGATGAAGGGACTGGAGTATGTGGCTGCCCGGGATTTTAAGGGAATCATAAAGCGACCGTTAACCATCAGGCTGATAAAAATGGGTTCATAAATTCCACCGGGCAAATTATTTAACATCAGGTACACTACGTTTATCGCAGGATGTGGTACGATGCACAAGGAAGAACTGATCCAGCTTCATCAGATGCTCTACGACGTCAAAACTTATCTTGAAACCTTAAACCCAAACCTCAAATTCACACACTACACGTCATTGAAAATCACTCCGTCACAACAGCATAAAAGCAAGATGGAACACAAATATGCCATTTTTGTGCTTGGAACCGAGATTGCCAATGCAATGAAGGATGTAGATTATACCTCATCAAGCCGGATATCCGCCCGGATGAAAGAACTTGCTGATAAAGCGTTAAAAGAGATGGAATATTCTTAAAATTTTTTTTCTTTTCTCTCGATCTTTTTCCGCCCCCAGGATTTTTCCGGGATGTTGCCGGGAATGCCCGGGCATATCTTAAAATTGCAGGAAAGGAGATAACCGGATA
>CAZVFG010000117.1:0-3629 GCA_964626125.1 uncultured Methanoregula sp. | reverse complement strand
CTGAAACAGGGTTTTCTCGTCCACAGCGGGCGAAGAGCGTTGCTTTTCTGCGCCCTTTTTTGCGGGTGCTTGTTTCGCCATAGGTTTCCTCCTCCTGTACCGTGACATCCTTGTCGATTAGTTATAATAGTACAATATTGTAATGTTGCTTAATTAGTCAAGAAAAAACTTCCGCGAAGTATCAAGAAATTGGGGATCGGCTTAGGGAAAGGAGACGGAGGAAAACCAACACAACAACAGTAAATAACTACGGAGTGTAGGGTGTTCTAATTTTGACAGTCTCGATGAGAAAGGCCGTGTCAACTACCAAAGGTTTCTATCGCTGCCCTCAGTTCCGGATGATTCCGAGCATACTCTTCAAGAGTTAAGCCTTGTTGAAAGGCCTCCCAGCCTTGCCTTAAACTAGCAGCGCCTGCCTGCGGCCCCATAGGATGATTGAACACTCCTCTTCCCGGTACAATCCCGAAATCAACAGTCCTTAATTTTTCATATATCATCGGAGTTGAACCAGCCCATTGACTCCCTGCGGGAACAGGCAAGGCCTTTTTGAGATGGCCCAGCGGCTTGAAGCATTCCTGTATATTGAGCAAAACTTCATTTTCAGGTGTTTTCATCCGTTCCCCAAAGCCCGGCATAATGATCGCATCAAAACCGGCAAGGCGCTGCAATTTGGTGATCAGTTTTGAGTGGACGCCCAAATAGGGCGCCCGGGTGAAGGCGGCTATAAACGGGAGGTGGCCCACCAGAGGCACTTGAGTGTGTTTCCTCAGCATCCGCACCGCACTTAATCCTGTCGTCATCCCATTAACCAGCAGAGCATTTGCACCACCTGCTACCGCCGTGTCATGCAATTCAATCAGACGATCGACCTCGTCGGTGATATTTGCCAGATAAATCTTCTTTTCGCCCGTTTCTTTTTCACTTCTCAGTCGGGCCCTTCCCAACAATGGGGCTCTCTTACTTAAAGGGGACCACTCCACATCTGCCATCATTTCATCATCCTTGGCAATGTCCAGCCCGCCCAACCATCCCTGGTATGCCAGTTCAGCGAAGGGTTCAGGGTCTAACCCGAGATTCGGTTTTATGACACCAAAAAACAAAGGCCGGTCATAAACACCCAGCATGTCTCTCAGCCCTTCGATACCGAATTTGGGCCCTTGAAAATGATTCAAAAAGCTGTCAGGGAATTCAATGTCGAACAACTTGATGACGGATATGCCCTTTGAAAAAAAAGTTCCTTCACCGCACGCCGCTGAGAGCAGGTTCGGAATTTTTGGGCCGAAATTGCGGTGAGGATGAGCTATTTTGACCCTGCAGCCGTAGGACACAGGAGCTCTCGGCAACAGCAGCGGATAGGAAGGCTTGTCCAGTTTTCGCTCAACAAAGAGGTCTATAACCTTGGCACCAAAACGCCGACGGAAGTCTTCCTCCACATTCACCCTTTTCCATTGAGCCGTTGATTGCTCCTGGCATAAACGGGCTGCGGCTTCCTCCGGGTCTATCGTTGACTCGAAATAATAGTCAAGGAGGACATAGTCCTCTAAATCGAGTTCTCTGCGGTCTGCGAAAAAACCCTGTTTATCTTTTTCGTCCATATGGATTGCACATTATGAAAGCGCCCTGACGGGCGCTACGTCGTCAAAGTTTTTTTCTCGACTAAGCTCTGACGGTCTCGTAAAAAATCGTCACCCCGTTGAACCCGCCCAGGCGGGCAAGAAACGGGGTCCAGGTTCTCTTAATGTCATGAAAAGACTGGATTCCGGCTTTCGCCGGAATGACGGAAAAAGGCATAAGTTAACATTTTCCGAGCCTATCAGCTCTGATTCCCTATGAGCCCTGTCTTTCATCCGGGAGTTGCTTGAGCAGCCAGGCCATGTTGCGACCTAGTGTCCGCATGGTCTCCAAGGATTTCTGATCTTGAAGCACTTGCCCCTTTTCCCTTCCGAAGCCCAGGTTCCAATTGCTCGATCCCACCACGATCATCTCACCCAGGAGAAAGAAATGATTCAGGGAATCGAAGGTGTGGATGGCCCCGCCCCAGCTGGCCACTGCCACAGCCGCTCCCACCTTGCGCCTCAACATGTTATCATTGGCCCGGGATACCATACCCGCCCTGTCAATCAGGGCTTTCATCATCGAGGTAACATCTCCGATGTAGGTGGGCGAGGCCAAGAGGATTCCCTTGGCGCCAAGCATCTTGTCAATGCACGGGTTGAGTTCGTCGTCTTCAATCGAGCAGTGCCGGTTTTTGTTTTCAAAGCATCGGTAGCAAGCCAGGCAGGCGTTTATTTTCATGCCCGAGAGCTGCACCAACTCGGTTTCGAAGCCTTCCTGCTCTAGCTTCCGAAAAACCTCACGCACTAACAGGGCGGTGTTACCATCCTTGCGGGCGCTGCCGCTAAACGCCACCACTTTCATGGTTCTGCTTTTCCTCCCTGGTCGCGATTCAACATAGACCTGGCGGTGTCAGCTCTCAGTCATCTGCAAGGCCGGTTCAAACTCATCTATCGCCCATGTCCAGTTTCATCTTCTTATAGGATTTTGTAACTTCAATGATCGCATTTTCCGTAGGCAGTCGTTCGCCGCTGGATCCGGCGGCGTATCCGATCGCGCCAGAATGCAACATTGAGTATTCGGCCGTTTGCGGATCTTTGAACGGCCCACCGTGGGTGAAGACCATGACGTTGGGGTTTACCTCTTTGGCCGCCAGGACCATCTTCCGGGCTGCGTCGGTCGCCTTTTCCAAAGTCAATGAGTCCTTAGCGCCGCTCAAACCTCCTGCAGTGACGCCGACCAGTGCACCAACCACGTCGGCACCGGCTTCAGCCATCGTGCGAGCCTCTGAAGGGCTGAAAGCCCAGCCAAAGGTGAATATGTCTTTGCTATGAGCCAAGGCGATCATTTCCGCTTCCTTGGAAAAACCCAATCCTGCAGATTCTAGTTGAGCCGCAAACTCAGGGCCATAGATGCCCGCGAAAGGCTCATTGGTCACACCGGAAAAACCGAGCGCCATCATTTCGTCCATGAATCTTTCCTGATTCAGGCTGGGGTCGTGGGCGCCTATTCCGACGATGCAAGGGGCTTCTCTGACCGCCGGCAAAATCTCGCGGGCCATTTTGGCGACGTGTTCATTGGCGTTAGAGTAAGGCAAAAAGGCCATCAGGGTATGCTGCCCCATCATACGATAGATGGCGGTGGAATAGACCGCTATCAAGTCAGCCCCGCCCAGTTCAGCGCATTTGGCAGTCAAACCGATGCCTGCACCAAACATCAGCAAAGGCTTCTCAGCTTCCAGTTGCCGGCGCAGACGGTCCAGTACCTCCATCCTTGTATATGTCTTAGCCAAGCTCCCTCCTCAAGCAGGTTGCTGAAAAACACAATCCGTTCGTCACTCCCGCGCAGGCGGGAGTCCAGAAAAGTCGGGAAATGCTGGATTCCCGCCTTCGCGGGAATGACAGCAAATGGGGCGAAAACCGGTTTCTCCGCGACCGGCTACAGTTTCAGCCATTTCGGTATGTTCACCGGCATCTTTTTGAATTCCTGGCAGACTTTGACCACCGCAGGCTCCACCGGAGTGCGTTCGATGCTGGAGGCGCCAAGGTAGCCCACGGCTTCAGTGCGCTCCATGA
>CAZVFG010000116.1:0-3674 GCA_964626125.1 uncultured Methanoregula sp. | reverse complement strand
GGTTGCCCACGATGGCATCAAAGCCGGGGTTATCGCTCGTGAAGACTTCGGGGAACTCGATTTCCCAATGAAACGGCGGTGTCCTTCCGGCAAGCGTGTGTGAAGCGTTTTGGGCGGTGTGGTATCGTGGGCTGTCAACGCACAGACTTGTGGAGGACAGCCGATGGGTGCCAGAAAGATTCACGCTCTGCCCGCTGGTCTGGAGAAGGTCCGGCGACGATTCGAGCGTTGGCGGCAAACCCGCACAATTCCTTCGCGCATCCCCAGATCGTTGTGGACCTCGGCGGCGAGGATGGCCAGCACCTATGGGATTTCCCGTACCGCCAAGATGCTGGGAGTCAACTATGGCGCACTCAAACAGCGCGTCGATGACGGTGCCGCCGGCGGGGGCGGGTCCGAAAAGAGCAACGTGGCAACTTTTCTGGAACTGACCCCTCCCACGCGGGCTGGCTCTTGCCAATGCACGCTGGAGTTGGAGGATGCCTCCGGGGCGAAGATGCGGGTCCATCTCCAAGGTGATGAGGCGCCCGATCTGGCGGCGCTGAGCCGCAGCTTTTGGAGTCCCGGGCCGTGATCCAGATCACGCCGCAGATGCGGATCCTGGTGGCCGTGAAGCCGGAGGACTTCCGCAAGGGCATAGACGGTCTAGCTCGGGTCTGCAAAGAGGTGCTCAAGCACGACCCGTTTGGCGGCTGGGTGTTCGTATTCCGCAACCGGCCGGCGACGGCGGTGAAGGTACTCGTGTACGATGGCCAGGGTTTTTGGCTTTGCCACAAACGCCTTTCCAGTGGGCATTTCCGTTGGTGGCCCGCCGCGCCGCACGCGGCGGCCAAGGCGCTGGCCGCCCACGAGTTGCAGGTCCTTCTCTCGGCGGGCAATCCCGAAGCCACCCAGGCGGCGCCCCTATGGCGGCCGGTCGGCCCGGCGGATTGACGCAACAGATGCGTCAAAGTGATCTTGGTGTTCTCGCTGAGTCCGTGTTATCGTACTTCCGCGCGAAAGGGACTGGGGAATGGGTCATCGCCGCCCGCTCTCGTCCAATCGTTGCTCTGGCTGGGGCGCGGAGGTTTTCGCCGGTTGGTGTTGGACGCTATCATGGTGTCAACGAAGCCGACGATCATCGAGTTGGACATGAAGAAGCTGGAAGACGTTCTCCGCCGCGTCGAGGCGGCACTGGGCGAAGAGGACTACGCGACGATCAAGGCGGTGGTGGAGTCCTACGCCTACTTGGCCGACCTGGTGGGCAACAAGAACACCAGCATCGCCCGGCTGCGGAAGCTGCTTTTCGGTGCAAAGACCGAGAAGACGGCGGCGGTAATCGGCAACAGGACGGAGCCGGAGCCTCGGTCCTCGCCTGGCGCCGATGTCCGGGTGGATTCGCTTCTGGAGGCCAACGCGGGAGGCATCACGGAAGTTCCTCCGCAAGCCGTCGCCCAGAGCGATTCCGACGCACCGGTCGGAGGCCACGGCCGCAATGGGGCCGATGCCTACCGCGGCGCCGAGAAAATCGAAGTACCTCACCCGACGCTCCAGCCGGGCGATCCCTGCCCGCAGTGCGAAGCGGGCACGGTCTATGAGACGGGCCGGCCGGGGATGGTGGTACGGCTGGTGGGCCAGGCGCCGGTGGGGGCCAAAGTCTACTATCTTCAGAAGTTGCGGTGCAACCTTTGCGGCGTGGTGTTCACAGCCGAGCCGCCCAAGGGCGTGGGCGAGAAGAAGAACGACGCGACGGTCGGGAGCATAATTGCCCTGCTGAAGTACGGCAGCGGGATGCCCTTCAACCGCGCGGAGAAACTGCAAGAGAGCCTGGGCATTCCCATGCCGGCCTCGACCCAGTGGGACATTGTCGTGGCCCAGGCCGAGCGTGCCGAGCCGGTCTTTGAAGAGCTGGTCCGGCAAGCGGCCCAAGGCGAAGTGGTGCATAACGATGATACCACGGTGAAGATCCTGGAGGTGATGGGTGAGCGAGCCCGGCAAGTGGCCCTGGCCGAGAAGACGGATGAGGATGCGTTGGAAGAGCCCGGCGAAGACACGGCCGGGCACGCTACGGAGGCCCCTGCGGAAGACTCCGCGGAGGGCTCGGCGAAGAAGCCGAAGGCGGAGCGCACGGGGACCTTCACCTCGGGCATCGTGGCGACGGGTGAAGGGCACAAGATCGCGCTATTCTTCAGCGGACGCCAACACGCCGGAGAAAACCTGAGAGACGTGCTGACCCAACGTGCGGCCGGTCTGCCCCCGCCGATCCAGATGTGCGACGCTTTATCGCGGAATTTGCCGGGTGACCTGGAGACGATTCTTGCCCACTGTCTGGCGCACGGGCGGCGGCAGTTCGTCGATGTGGCGGGGCGTTTTCCCGAGGAGTGCCGCCATGTACTGGAGTCGCTACGCGTCGTCTATCATAACGACGCGATCGCTCGGGCGCAGAATCTCTCGCCCGAGGAGCGGCTGCACTTCCACCAGGCCGAGAGCGGCCCGACCATGGAGGAACTTCACGCCTGGCTCACCCAGCAGCTCGACCAGCGGCTGGTGGAGCCCAACTCGGCGCTGGGTGGGGCCATCGCGTACCTGCTGAAGTACTGGGAGAAGCTGACGCTCTTCCTGCGCGTGCCGGGGGCGCCGCTGGACAACAACATCTGCGAACGGGCGTTGAAGAAGGCGATCCTGCATCGCAAGAATGCCTACTTCTACAAAACCTGCCGCGGGGCCCACGTGGGCGACATCTTCATGAGCCTGATCCACACATGCGAGCTTTGCGAGGCGAACCCTTTCGATTACCTCAGCGAGCTGGAGCGTCACGCGGAGGGGACGGCCTCGAATCCCCGGGACTGGATGCCTTGGAATTACCGGGAAACCCGCGACCGGATCTCGGCCCCTGCCGCCTCTATGCCCTGATTGTTCCCATCGCGCCTGTTCATGAGGTTGGATCATGCCACAACGCACCTCGAAGAAAGCGGGCAAAGCCGCCAAGACCGCAGATTCCTCGGAGAGGTTACGCAAGGCCCTCGGGAAACGCACCAAAGGCGAGCTGATTGACGCCCTGGTGGAGTTGGCGAGAGAGGATCGCGGAATTCTCCGGCGGCTCGATGCACGGTTCGAGGTGGAAGCCCCGCTCAAAGAACTCGTGGCCGCGACCCGTCTGGCGATCGCTGATGCCACCGCCTTTGACGAGCGCGACATGAACCGCAATTTCGACTACGACTACGCAGCCTACGAAGCGGTCAAACGCAACCTGAGCCGCCTCATTGACCTGGGCCAAATGCGGCTGGCGATGGAGCTGTCGCTGGAGTTGATGAAACAGGGAAGCTACCAGGTCGAAATGAGTGACGAGGGATTGATGACGGACGACATCGAGGAATGCTTGCAGGTGGTCATCGGGGCCCTCACAAAGAGCGACCTGCCGGCGGGCGAGGTGGTCGCATGGTGCGCGGCAATGCTCACACGCGACCGCGTGGGATGTATCTGCAATCGAGAACTTCGGGCGATCCAGCACCAATTCGAGGGGTCGCGGTCGTAATCCACAGCACCGCGGTCCCTGCCCCCCCGCCTGAACATCCAGGGGTCACGGCCGGCCCGCCTCGCAAAGGTTTTGCACGCCTACCGGAAGGACACGTTGCACGTGGCCGCGGCTGCCTTTGCCGGTGTAGAATACCTCTTGACACAGAACTGTCGGCACA
>CAZVFG010000115.1:0-3681 GCA_964626125.1 uncultured Methanoregula sp. | reverse complement strand
ATTAAGTTTTTACCTGCTGGACCTCTTTCTTTTAGAGTCTTAGTAAAGGCTTCAGGAACTATAATGTCATTATCTAAATCAATGTTTCCTGTTCTTGCCCAAACTGCTTTTACTCTACGAGTTTCGGTATCAACATCCATTACTTCGTAACCGATATCTTGTTTTTCAACAATAGTATCTTTTGATGCGTATGTTTTCATATTGACAAAGTTATTATTTTTTTTGTTATTGTATTAATGATGCTATAAGTTTTCCTATTGCTTGACCCATTACATTTTGTAAAGCATTCCAAATAACTCCGATTCTACCCATTGGAGGGTTATCTACTAAAGTTAAAAGTTTACCATTTGCACCTCTTACTGCTTCATATCCTAAAGTGCAACGGCAATTACAAACATTAGATGCACTTGCAGATGAATCGCAAGGATGTTCCATTGGGTCGTATCTACCATTCTCGCCCATTAATCTACCTTTTATATTAGGCACTTGAAATTTTGCACTCATAGGAAGTTTAACCCCATCCATAATTAAATGGTCTGTTTGGTCTATTGGTTGCCTTCTTGTTCTAGCATCTTTACTAGCAATCCATTCTTTTAATGTAACTAATCCAGTTGCAGTTGCACCTACTTGAGAACCTATGTTCGCTGCTCTGCCTGTTTCCGTTCTAGCAATAAGTTCTGCTCTATAATCCGTTATCCCTGCCGTTCTTAATAAAGCAATTGTTTGAGGCATTGTTAAATTTTGCTCTTGCGATTGAATTAGGAATCTTCTTATTTGTTCTTTGGTAGTATCGGTAATATCTGCTGCTAATTGGTCTAAGCCATCATTTTGTAGGACTTGGATAATAGCATACTGAAAGGCATCGGTCTTTTGTGATTTGTACTCCATTGGCACATAAACCCCCTTTACAGACTTTTTAACGGCACTTTCGCTTATTAGAGCCATCTTAGTACCCATAGCTAAATGGAGCTTGTAAATGGTCTTTTTAAGGGCTTTGTCGCTAATTGCGTTATAGTCTTGCGTACGGCAATAGGTATTCACCTGATTTTGCAGTTCTTTCTTGAACTTAGGTGAGTATTGTTTTAATGCGTTGGCATATAGTTTTCTATAATCTTGCCAAATCATTTTATGGGTTTAGGTTGTCAGGAATATTCAAAGGTTGAAATTGGTCAGTAGGTTGCAAAGATGAAGGGATATAAAGTTTCTCCATTTCCTCTTGTGGAATATAGTCTGGAGTTTTAATACCCATAATTTCATTCTTTTGAGCAGGAGAAATCCACCAAGCAGTATTTAACCAAGCAACTTGCTCTGATTTATTAGCCTCTAATTCTTGATAGACTTGAATGTCATATCCTACATACAATCCACTATTTCTATATCCCCAGTCAGTATGCAATTTTCTATTTAAGTTCTCAGTCAAAGCATCTAACAAAGGAATAGCACATCTTAAAGTCAATGCCTTCTCTCCCTCTAATTGATTGTTGTAAGTCTTGTTATCAGCATCGTTTAATAGTTGTGATGGTACTCCGTAAATATTACAAAGTGCCTTCATATCCCATTTCTCTGATTCAATGATATTAAGTTCTACTGGACTTAGTCCTATTTGTTTCCAGTCAACCTTATAACCACTTACTGCAATAGAGTTAAAGTTAGCTGCTCCACCTTTCTCGCTTACTGCTCTCTTTAATGCTTGTGCTTGTGCTTGACCACTTGTAGGGTCAAATCTTTCATCGTTCATAAATAGAACTCCTGCTGGTCCACCATTTTGGAATGATGCAACGGCAGCAGTCTTAGCTTCGTTACTTCTAGTTAATGTTCTTGCTGCTGCAAGTAAAGGACTTTGTCCGTATAATTGTCCACCTGTAACTGTCCACTCAGGATTGAAGTATTTGTCGTGTAATATTTCTTTAGGGTCAAAGGACCACATTGCTCCGTAGTATAATTGATAGCCAACTCTGGTTGGTGGGAACATTTCGATATTTGCAATAATAGCCATATACTGAGCAGGTAAAGCAAATAATTCAAACGGCTTACCTTGATTGTTTCCTGTTTCAATAAGTTTTCCATATATAAATGAATTTCCAGTTATTAACTTAAAACCACACCATTGCTCAACTAAATCTGCCCAAGTATCTTCTCCGTTAGGATATTTTAATAGGTCGTTTAATCTTTGGTCTCCTGTATATATCTCAAATGCTTTCTTATGTAAATCTTTTACATCTTGCCAGTTAGTAATCTTATCTGGTTGTTTCATCAAAGACTTATATCTTTTTGCAGATATTTCATCTTTTACTTTGTAAACGTGGAATGGAGCAAGTTTTGCTTTATCAGTAATTAGTTTTACAATTGAGTAAACAATATCATTAGCTATATATCCATCTCTTACGAATGCTCTTGAATCACCACCTTGCCAAGTAACGATACCTCGTTGAATAGCGACACTTGTATCAAAAGGAATATTAGGTAATAGAGTGTTTATCTTCTTTTTAGTTAAGAAGTCAAAAAATGCCATATTATTAGAATTTAAACAAAGTTATGATTTTTACATCAAAATACACTTACTTGAAATCTTGGTGAATATTCAAAGAACATTCTCATAGCTAAACAATCACTAAAATCAGGAGAACGACCTATTGCTGCTTTCACTTTATCTTTAGGAATTACTCCTTTTTTCATATCGTTATCTACCGACTTTTGTTTGACTTGCTCTAGTTCCTGAATGATAGTTTGCTTTTGTTTCCCATCTGCTTGAATGTAAAGTTCTGCTTTGTTTATCATATCTGCTAATTTAAAATAGCATTGAGACTTTAGGTTATCAAAGTTTTCCTTTTGTCTTGTTACTGGGTTTACTAATGGAGAACTATTATTGACAAATCCTTTGCACCTAAGAATATCTACAACTCCACCTCCTACTCCATCCTCATCGCAAACAATGTTAGATGTAGGTACTTTATGTTCTGTTGCAAAGTTCTTTATAAGTTCAGCGACCTCAACAACTGATTTACCATTGAATTGATAAAACCTAACACGAAAGCCACTCCATATACCAATAACAGTACTGTCATTACCAAAGCGTGCCACATCGCAAGTAATATAAGAATCCCCAATAGGAACAAAAGTGTTACTAAAAGAATCAAGTATTTTATCATAGTCTATAAGTTGTGCAGGGTCATCTAAGTACTCCCAGTTACCAAATAAAAGCCTCTCTTTAGATACTGAATCCAAAGTTAATAAGTTCTCTTTGTAATGCTTAGATATAAAAGGGTTGTCATCTATTAGGGAAGTAATAAACTTTTTATTCTTAGATATTGTGCCTTCTTGTTGTGGCTTGTAAAACTCCGAGTAAGTCCAATTCTTAGCTGGGTTACAAGTGTAAAGAATCTTAGGCACTAAATCGTTTTGGTCCAGTTGGAATCTTATTCTTGATTTAATAATATTCCTAGCCTTATCATCTACTTGGTTAGCCTCATCTATAAAGGCATCGGTAATCTCCAATGAACCTAATTCATCAAAGTTAGGGTCGGAAGGGTAGGAGTAAAGGTCTTTAAGTAGGATAGTAGAACCATTAGGAAATTCTATGGTAGAAGATTGAGCATTGAATTTAAAATGCTTATTGGCTTCTAATCCTTGCATTTTAGCTATTTGAAAGAAGGAGACTAAGGTAGTTTCTTTTAGGGTTTT
>CAZVFG010000114.1:1538-3708 GCA_964626125.1 uncultured Methanoregula sp. | reverse complement strand
AGTTCGTTGACATCGTTGTTAACGGGATGGCAGACAGAAACTTCAGCGTAAAGGCTGTTGCACAGGATGCAATGGCAGCTGAGAAGAGGTCACAGTTCCAGGACATGATCGAGGGAGACATGGTTGCAAAGGACTTCTTGATTCAGACAAAGGAGCAATTTGGTGTGGACGCTTTCAACACAGACGTTGACAACTTACCATCAAATGACGAGGAGTTGCAACTCTATATGCAATTAAACTACAAGCCTAGCATCGAGATTGCTGAAGAAGAGGCTATTAATACAATCCTAGAACAGAACAACTATGCAGACATTAAGAAAAGAATCAACTATGACTTGGCCGTATTGGGTGTGGGTGGGGCAAAGCACAGCTTTTTGCCCGGTGCGGGAGTACAAGTCGAGTACGTTGATCCAGCCAACTTGGTATACAGTTACACCGAGTCACCAACATTTGAAGATTGCTTTTACTATGGTGAAGTAAAGCAGGTCCCGATCACTGAGTTGATCAAGATCAAGCCTGACATTACCAAAGAAGAGCTGAATGAAATCTCTCAGTTGGGCTCAGCGTGGTACAACTACTATGGTATCATGCGTCCTTACAGAGAAGACATCTTCGCAAAGGACAATGTTACTCTGCTTTATTTCAATTACAAGACAGACAAGAAATTTGTCTATAAGAAGAAGTTCTTGGACAATGGAGGAGAGCGTGTTATCCGCAAGGACGATACCTTTAACCCAGAGACAACTCCAGAGGACAGATTTGAGAAGGTAGAGAAGAGAATTGACGTTTGGTACGAGGGTATCCTAGTTATGGGATCGAACTACCTTATCAAGTGGGAGCTCTCTAAGAACATGGTAAGACCAAAGTCTGCGTCTCAGTACGCATACTCTAACTATATAATGTGTGCACCTCGCTTGTACAAGGGCGTTGTTGAGTCATTGGTACGTAGAATGATATCATTCGCTGACTTGATTCAGATGACTCACCTTAAGTTGCAGCAGGTACTTACTAAGATCGTTCCAGATGGTGTATTCATCGATGCTGACGGACTTACTGACGTTGACCTAGGCAATGGTGCCGCTTACAACCCAGAGGACGCTCTACGCATGTACTTCCAGACCGGTAGTGTTATCGGTAGAAGCTACACATCTGACGGTGAGTTCAACAATGCACGTGTTCCAATTCAAGAACTAAATTCTAATTCTGGTCAGGCTAAGATTTCTAGCTTGATCGGTACATACAACCATTACCTTTCTATGATCAGGGACGTTACAGGACTCAACGAGGCCCGTGACGGATCTATGCCATCATCTGACGCACTAGTTGGTGTTCAGAAATTGGCTGCCGCTAACTCAAACACTGCGACTAGGCACATCCTTGACGCTGCCCTGTTTATCACAAGAAGGCTGTCTACCTGTGTATCTGGACGTGTGTCCGACATCTTGGAGTACGCTGACTTCCGTGAGGAGTTCGCAAACCAGATCGGAAAGTATAACGTGCAGATCCTAGAGAGCATCAAGGACCTTTACCTGCATGACTTTGGTATCTTTATCGAGGTATCTCCAGACGAGGAAGAGAAGCAACAGCTTGAGGCTAATATCCAGATGGCATTGTCTAGAGACCAGATCGGTCTTGAGGATGCGATCGATATCCGTGAGATTAAGAACTTGAAGCTTGCCAATCAGTTGTTGAAAGTTAAGCGTAAAGAGAAAGAAAAGAAAGAACTTGAGAAGCAGCAGCAGATCTCTCAGTTCCAGTCACAGGCTAACATTGAGGCGGCTAACGCTACAGCTCAGGCCAAGATGCAACAGATCCAAGCAGAGACTCAGTCCAAGATCGAGATCAAGAGGGCAGAGGTTCAGTTCGACGTAGAAAAAATGCAGCAAGAGGCACAGATCAAGTTAGGCCTTATGCAGCAAGAGTTCCAGATGAACATGCAGCTCAAGGGCATCGACACACAGATGATGACCGAAAAGGACAAGATGAAGGAAGAGGCTAAGGACAAACGAGTATCTTTACAGAATACACAGCAATCGAAGTTAATCGAGCAAAGAAAAAACAACTTGCCACCGGTAGACTTCGAGAGTAATGAGGACACCCTTGATGGATTTGACCTAGCGTCATTTGAGCCAAAATAGTGTGTCACATTTATTCGTAAATTTGTGACCAA
>CAZVFG010000114.1:0-1438 GCA_964626125.1 uncultured Methanoregula sp. | reverse complement strand
TGTCACATTTATTCGTAAATTTGTGACCAAATAATTAAATCTAATATGACAAACGAATTTAAAGTGCGTTCTGTCTCTTTCGATGAGGAGAAATCCGTTCAAGAAATCGAGGCACAACTATTAAAGGAACACGAAGAGAAGCAAGGCATCTCTTCAGAAGAAAAGCCAGTAGAGACCACAGTGGTGGGATCGGATGGTACGATTGAAAAAGAAAGTGTCGAAGAGACTCCGGGGGAAACCCCAAGAGAATTGGAAGACACAGACGTTCTTACATATCTTAAAAATCGGTACAACAAGGAGATCAACTCTGTAGATGAGTTGTTTTCCGCAAGAAAAGAGGCCGAGGAATTGCCAGAGGACGTGTCCGCATTCTTGAAGTTCAAGAGGGATACAGGCCGTGGATTCGAAGACTTTGTTCAAATTAACAAGGACTACGATAAAATTCCCGCCAATGATTTGTTAGTCGAGTATCTTAAGCAGACCAATCCTGACCTAGACGATGAGGACATCAAGTTCGAGGTCGAGAGCAGGTACGCTTATAACGAAGACTACGACGACGCCAAGGAGGTGAAGTCAAAACAGATCGCAATGAAAAAAGATCTTGCCAAGGCCAAAGAGTACTTTAATAAACAGAAAGAACAGTACAAGATTCCTCTTGAGTCAAGAGAAGGCTTTGTTCCGGAAAATGAAAAAGGTAACTACGAGGCTTTCAAGAAGTATTCCAAAGAGACCGAGGAAATGCAAAAGCAACAGATGGAGCGCTCAGAGTTCTTTGCAAAGAAGACAGAAGAAGTCTTCAACGACAAGTTCAAAGGTTTTGAATTCAATGTCGGTGAGGGTGATGTATCTTTCAAACCTAGCAACTCAGAACAAATGAAGAAAGCTCAGTCTGATGTCAGCCAGTTTATTGGTTCGTTCTTAGATGAGAATGGATTTATTAAAAATGCTGAAGCATACCACAAAGCAATTGCCGTTGCAATGAACCCAGATAGCTTCGCCAAGTTCTTTTACGAACAAGGAAAGTCATCTGCCATCGATCAAGTAAGCAAGGAGTCCAAGAATATCCAGATGGATATCAGACAGACGCCGCAGCCTACAGCGACAGGTGGATTCAAAGTAACAGCACTTGACAATGACCACGGATCTGGACTACGCATAAAAACACGTAACTAAACAAAAAAAACTAAAAAAACAAAACTATGGCTGGATCAGTTCAAGTGAGTCCCGGGTTTGCTATAACCCCCTCATCCGTTAAGGCAACATTGCCTTCTAACTACATTACCAACTTCGATTTCTTAAACCAGTATCTTCCTGATACCTATGAAAAAGAATTCGAGCGTTATGGTAATCGCTCTATCGCATCTTTCTTACGTCAAGTAGGAGCTGAGATGCCTTCTAACTCTGACCTTATCAAATGGGCAGAACAAGGTCGTTTGCA
>CAZVFG010000113.1:0-3739 GCA_964626125.1 uncultured Methanoregula sp. | reverse complement strand
GAGGTCTTTGTCGCGGCAAACACGTTCCGGATCCGGGACGTGGACCCGGACAGCCCTGACATGCTTTATTCAAAGAACCTCTTTTCTGCAGCGCAGGCAAACGGGTGGTGGGACCCGTCACAGGGCAAACTGGACTGGTTAAAGACGGTGAGCGGCGGGGAATACGCGCACCCGTATTATTCGCTCGCACGGGTCTGGAGCCTGTACTCCCGGCTCGCACCGTCCAGAAACTTCAGCCCGTTTGTCAACGACACCTACTCGAAATCCTACCCGTTCTCGGTCAAACCGGACAAAAAACTCATGACGGCGGATGCATTTGCCCTGTTCCGGGATCATTACGAGGGGACGGTCTATGATTTAACGAAGGGGCCGGCCGCCGGCCCGTTTGGCAACCCCTACCGCTGGCGGGGCGAGTTCGATAAGCACGACCTGATCAGCCCCGGCGAGATCAAACCTGGTGCATGGCCCCGTGCGGTCTCGGAGATGTTCTGCGGGTACAGCTATATCGCACAGGGGCGGGGCTGGGTGCCGGACCCGGTCGGCGGTGTCCTCTGGTTCGGGTTTGCCCAGCCCTCAGAGACCGTCTACCTGCCGTTCTATGCCGGCGGGACCTCGGTGCCGGATTCGTTCCATACGACGAACCGGTCGGTCTTCTCCCGGGATTCGGCATGGTGGGCGTTCAATTTTGTCACCAACTGGGCGACGCTCAATTACCAGCTGATGAGCCCTGACATCAGGGCGCAGCAGCAGCAGATCGAACATAAGGAGCTTGCCGCCCAGCCGGAGGTCGAGAAGAAAGCCCTTGAAATTCTCAATACCGACGGCACGGCCGCATGCAGCAGGTACCTGACCGACTACAGCACATCAAACAGCATCAGTACCGTATCCTCATGGTGGAGATTTTCCGACAGTCTCGTAGCGAAATACAGTAACCAGCAGGTCAATGATCCTGCGACCGGCGCCAGTCAGACCCCGGGCTACCCGGACTGGTGGCTCCAAGAGACCGGGTACCAGTACGGCCCGCGAGTGTACGACTACGAAGGGCTCCAGAAGGTCCCCGGACTTGCCTACACCAACGAAACGGTCACAACAACACCAGGCAACGAGGTGAACTATATCAAAAAAACCCAGCAGAAGCCATTCTCCGGCACATCCTTTGATCCAATCTCAACGACGCTCGAATCCTTCCGGGAATGGCTTGTGGGACAGGCGTAACAGGGCCGGGGTGATCTTCACCCCCACCATCCTGCCGCAGGTACGGGACTGACGGTGACCGACCGGATCATCTCCACAAACACCACCACGACGACAGGGCCCGGCACTGACGAGGTGATCACAGAATCAGCCGTTTGCGGCCAGTTCCATTCCACAACGGGAGGCATTCAAAAAACGACCGCCATCCCCCTCCTTTCAGGCAGCATCAGCGCGAACCAGCGCTCCGTTCCGGACCGGTAGTGCCCGGACGCAGCCATGTGGCCGTTCCCATCCGGAAAGGGCCGTTCCCATCCGGAAAGCCGAAGCGTACGGGATCCCGGTTATTCCCATGACCGGATGACAACCACCGGCCGTGTCGCGTTCATGGCCACGTCCTGCACCGTGCTGCCGAGCAGGAAATCATGGAGACAGCCTTTCCCGTAGGAGCTGATCCAGATGACCGATACGTCCTGCTCTTCGGCAGTTTTAATGATCTCTTTGGCAGGGTCGCCGGTCGTTACAATAGCCTGGGACCGGATGCCTTGTGCCGTAAGGCCATCGCAGACTGCGCCGATCCGGGCCTCCGCTGCCTGCACAGCTTTCCTGGTCTCACCGGGTGTCCCGCCCTCCGGTACGACATGGAGGAGAATGAGTTCTCCCACCCCCTTCATCGTGCCGGCAAGGGCGGTTGCATGTTCAGAGAACCGGGAGAAATCGGTCGGACAGAGGATCCGGGAAAAGAGCATGGGACAGAACTTTTGATACGTTGTGCCGGTCAGGGTCTCGATGATCTTATGGCGCATGACCAGGACATTGGTTTTGCTGATGCGGCACAGGAGCGTCGATGGCACGCTGCCAAGGAGCACCCCGACCTTTACGCTCTTTCCGCGGGCGCCGATCACGATCAGGTCGACCTCTCTCTTCTCCGCTGTTGCCAGTATCCCGTCAACGATCTCGGGCGATATCGTTGTGTCCAGCGTCACCCTGATGTCCGGGTTGACTGTTTTAAGGTGGTCCAGCGCCTCAGCGAGGGTACGTTCAGCGGTCTTTTTTGCCAGCGTATCAACGATCTGCGCCCCCATCGGGTACCGGGTCTCTTTGACAACGTGGAGCAGGATGACATCCCGGACCTGGGGAATACTGGCAACACAACCGAGCATAATCTCTGCACGTTCTGAAAAATCTGTCGGGAAAAGCACCTTTTCAAACATCATTCACCCCGGCGGCAGCATGCTTTTGGTCCGGCAGCGGGACCATGGAACGCAACCCCACCTTTCAAACAATACATACGGTTTGCGATATTTAAGGGTATCTGGATGAAGTTCCGGTGCGGTACCGGGATAAAAATGTAGTTTCCTGAAACATTCGCCGGCACCCGGATAAAAATTCCCGCGCCCTTCTCCACCCCCCGCACCAGCCCCTTCCCGGTACATCCGGTCGTCTTTTTGCTCTGCTTTCACTGAGGCAGCCGCCATCTCTGTTTTTGATCTTTGCCAGTACCCCGGGTGTGAGCATCCCTCGTCCAACGATGAAGGCCCCTGCGTTACGGACGGACTCGCCGGGCCTTTTTGCCCAAAGGTGCCCGGTCAGCACGATTGCGCCTGCGATCGTTACCGGGCAGGCCCGGAGAAGGCAGAGGGACGCAGGACCTAAAAAATAACTTTGGATATTTTCTGCGAGTGTTCCGTATTTAAAAAAATTCCGCGTGAATCATTTCTCCAGTCTGCCCTCACGTCCCGTGACGGCAGACACCCTCGAATGATCGAACGGGCGGACCGGCAGCGGCGCCAGGCCGATAAGGACAAACGTATTATATCCCTGGATCCTGAAAAACCCTATAATTGTGGTAAATTCCATGCAATGCCATGTTATCAGCATGATATCAAATAAAAAGATATTTATACTTTAGAGTGTTGATAATTATTTGTCCACCTAGGTAGTGGGAAGTATGACAAGGAAAACACCAAGCGATCGTGTTCCTGTGCCGGATCATGCATGTCCGGCACATCCGACTAGGGATGAGCCATGGGAGACCGGGAATCTATCGCCGGGAGACCGCGACGGAAGTGCGGGATACCCGGCACCCGGTGGTTTGCGGTTTCCCTGCTGTGGCCTTACCCTTGCATGTTCAGTCTACCGGACCCTGGATCAGGTTGGTGATGTGAAATAACCGGAATCAATGACGGGGATAACCATCTCTGTGCACCTCTGCACGCACATCAGTTGACGTCCATTGTTAAATTCCAGATCTGACATTGGAACCGCTGACCCGTACCTCCTCCTGGTCAGGGTTCCGGTTATTTTCTTTTTTCCTTTTGGAATTTGTCCGGTTGAGTGCCGGAACGATCGCAGCGCTGTCCGGGACCGGCAAAAAAACCTCACGTTGGTAATCTGCCTGCATCAACGCCCGGCTCACCAGCGGTCACCAGGCACCGTAGTGCCCGCTGCCATCTCCCTGTTCTGATGCATTGACAGGACTTCTGAGAGAAAAAATAAAAACGACCTTCCATGATTCTATGGCAGACTTTTGCCTCGACCGGTGGGA
>CAZVFG010000112.1:0-3792 GCA_964626125.1 uncultured Methanoregula sp. | reverse complement strand
CCATTCAGAACTTGAAATACCGGTTCACGATCTTGATTGCACAGAAGTCCCCGCACATCGTACACCCGTCGGTGTCGGCCGGCATGCGCTCAGCACGGATCGCCCTCGCCCTCTCCGGGTTCATGGAAACCGCAAACTGGCGGTCCCAGTCAAGTTCACGGCGGGCATGACCCATTTCGAGGTCTGCTGCTCGGGTCTTTTTGAGCTTGATCATGTCACCGACGTGGGCGGCGATCCGTGAACTGATGACCCCCTCAAAGACTTCTTCCGGTGTCGGAAGCGCGAGGTGCTCAGCCGGTGTTACGTAACAGATGAAGTCCGCGCCGCACGATGAGGAGATCGCCGCGCCGATCGCCGCGACCCGGTCATCGTAGCCCGGCGCGATGTCGGTGACGATCGGCCCGAGCATGTAAAACGGCTTGTTGTTGGTGACCCGCTTCATGAGCTGGACGTTGGTTGCGATCTCATCGATGGGTACGTGGCCGGGCCCTTCCACGATTACCTGCACGTCCTGTGCGTGCGCCTTGTCCGCGAGCTCTGCATTGATGAGGAGCTCCTGTATCCCGGCGCGGTCAGTGGCATCGTGTATTGCGCCAGCCCTCATGCCGTTGCCCATCGAGAGTGTGACCTCGTGCTCCTTCATGATCTCCAGCAGGTAATCGAACTCGGAGTACAGCGGGTTCTCTTTTTCGTTGTGGAGCATCCACGCGGTCATGAACGCACCGCCACGGGAAACAAGTCCCGCATGCCGCCCCTGGTTTCTGAGTCGCTTGACCGTCTCCCAGTTGATGCCGGTGTGGATCGCCATGAAGTTCGTTCCCAGCTTCGCCTGCTCTGCCGTGATGCGGAACAGGTCGTCTTCCTTCATGTGGACGACGGCGCCGTCCTTGTCGACGGCCTCGATGAATGCCTGGTAGAGCGGGACACTGCCGACCGAAAGGCAGGTGTTTGCGATCACCTGTCTCCGGATTTCGGCAAAATCGCCTCCCGTCGAGAGCTCCATGAGCGTGTCGGCCCCGGCACGTTCCGCCTGCCGCGCCTTCTCGATCTCCATCGCGATATCGACGATATCGGTGGAGGTGCCGATCGAGGCGTTGACCTTGGTGCGGAGCCCTTCGCCGATCCCGCAGATCTTCACGTCCCGGTAGGGGGATACCGGGATGACGATGTGGCCCTCTGCCACGCTCCGCCGGACAAAGTCCTCGGTGACGCCTTCCTGCTGTGCAACAGTTTTCATCTCGTCTGTTATGATGCCACGCTTGGCATCTGCGACTATACTCATACCCTACTTATTTTCTGGAAAGACAAGATAAAGGCTCGTTTTACAGATTCTGGACTAAATTTTAGTTGTTTAGAGCACAAGTAAAGTTGATTTGGGATAAGGAAAAATATTTTGTGTTTTTTGGGAATGCCCGTATTCTCTCATCGTACATCCAGAAAATAAATGATTGTCCGCATCACCTCATCCCGGTCGTATTCAGAATCCGCCGGAACCGCATCGTGCTGTCAGATGGGGGAGTACACCTCCGTCTCCCTATGGGGAATCAGGTGTCCCTCACCTGATACCGACTGTTCCCGGTTGAAGAAATTTAATAATAGGTATAAAGTAAGACATAACTGAGTGCATTGAGGTTATTCTGAAAGAAATTACGATGAACGGGGGCATCTCCCGAAAAACAACGATCCTCCGGTACCGTCTGACTAGGTGGTGGTCTCGTGGATCCTCCTGATGATCCATGGAACTGGGAGGAGATCCGTGCTGCCACCAGACGCATCATTATCGGCGCGAAGAAGAATATCGAAGACCCGAAGATCTTCCATAAGATCGCACTCTTCCCCCTCCTCGCATGGATCGGGCTGGGTGCTGATGGCGTCTCCTCATCGTCATACGGCCCGCCTGAAGCGTTTGTTGCCCTCGGTAATTACACCTATCTTGCCGTATTTCTTGCTTTGGGAACCGCCATTACCGTCTTCATCATTTCCTATGCGTACACGCGTATCATCGAGCACTTCCCGAGCGGTGGCGGGGGATATATAGTCGCCACCCATACCATCAGCGAACGGGCAGGGGTCGTCTCCGGGAGTGCCCTCCTCATTGACTACATGCTGACCATCACAGTCTCTATTGCAGCCTGTGCTGATGCGATCTTCTCGTTCCTGCCGTACTCCTGGCAACCGCTCAAAGTTGCGTTTGCCTGTCTTCTTATCCTGATCCTCATCGAGATGAACCTGAGGGGTGTGAAGGAATCCGTCACAATTCTCGCCCCGATATTCCTGGTATTCATCGCGGCGCATGCCCTGCTCCTTGGCTATGGGCTCTTTGCCCATAGTGCGCAGATCGTCCCTGTTGCTCACGGGATCCAGGCCGGGCTCACCCGTGACCTAGCAGCGATTGGTTTCGTCGGGATACTGGCAGTCTTTTTGCGGGCTTATTCACTGGGCGGCGGTACCTATACCGGGATTGAAGCGGTCGCAAACGGGATGCAGATTATGCGGGAACCCAAAGTCAGGACCGGGAAACGGACGATGGCGTACATGGCAGTCTCTCTCGCCGTCCTTTCCGGGGGTCTCTTCCTCTGTTACCTGCTCTGGAACGTAGCCCCCGCTCCCGGCCAGACCCTGAACGCGGTGCTCGCGACAAGCGTGTTTGGGGACTGGCCTTTAGGAGAAGTGCTCGCGCTTGTCACAATATTTTCGGAGGGTGCGCTGCTCATGGTCGCAGCCCAGACCGGCTTTATCGATGGCCCAAGGGTCATGGCGAACATGGCAATCGATTCGTGGCTCCCCCGATCCTTCGCAAATCTTTCAGAGCGCCTTACCATGACAAGCGGGATCGTTTTAATGGGCGGGGCGGCATTCATCCTGATGATTTTCACCCATGGCTCAATCACGTTCCTTGTCACCATGTACGCGATCAATGTGTTCCTCACCTTCTCGATTTCAGAGTTCGGGATGTCACGGTTTTTCTATAAAAACCGTACCGTTGATAAAGACTGGAAGCGGCACATCCTCATACACCTGATTGGCCTGGTGTTGTGCAGCACCATCCTCACCGTTACCCTCTATGAAAAATTTGGTCAGGGCGGGTGGCTGACCCTCTTTTTCACATCTGTCCTGATCGGGGTGTGTTTTGCCATCCATGGGCATTATCAGTCGGTGACGAGAGGTATGCGTAAGCTTGATGTGCTGCTCGACACTGTTCCCACAACCGGTGTAAAGAACTCGAGTCCGGTCTATCCGCACAAGATGACCGCAGTCCAGCTCGTCACCGGTTTCCACGGGTTCGGGGTGAATACATTCTATTCCATTGTCAAGAATTTCCCGAATGTTTATGATAATTTCATCTTCGTCTCCATCGCTGTGGTCGATTCCGGCTCATTCAAAGGCTCTGCTGAATTGAATGCACTGGCAGAATCCACAAAGAAAGCACTGCAAAAATACGTTGATCTTGCACAGGATATGGGGTTTGCTGCCGATTACCGGATTGATATCGGCACCGATGTGGTGGATATGGCAGTGCCCCTCTGCAAGAACATCGCAAAAGAGTTTCCGAACAGCACCTTTTTCACCGGACAGATCGTGTTCCGCCACGAAAATCCCTTCCAGAAGATATTGCACAACGAGACTGCATTTGCGATCCAGCGGCGGCTGCAATACAGCGGGATCACCACCGTGATTCTCCCAATTCAGGCAGAAAAATAATTCTCATTCATACAATTCCCCCTGTTTTTAATGGTTTTTTGTCCGTTTTTTAAATGGAATATAATCAGGCACAGGCATCTGGGGATCACA
>CAZVFG010000111.1:0-3957 GCA_964626125.1 uncultured Methanoregula sp. | reverse complement strand
AACGAGTGCATCGGAAAGATGCTCGAGGCCGACGGGATCATCCTTGCCTCGCCCACGTACTTTGCCGATATCTCGGCAAACATGAAGGCGCTCATCGAGCGGGCGGGGTTTGTGGCCCGGGCCAATGACGACATGTTCCGGCGCAAGGTCGGGGCATCGGTGGTCGCGGTCCGCCGCGCCGGGGCGATCCACGCGTTTGATTCACTGAACCACTTCTTCTTCATCAGCCAGATGGTCGTGCCGGGATCGTCCTACTGGAATATCGGGGTCGGCCTTGCGCCGGGCGACGTGAAGAAGGACAAGGAAGGGCTCGAGACCATGAAGACGCTGGGCCGGAACATGGCGTGGCTCTTACAGAAGATCAACGGCTGAACTTCCTTTTTTTCAGACATCTATGGTCTGGTCGTCCGTCGCCACCACGAGCCCGGGGAAGATCTTTTCAAATTCATCCTGCACCGCCCTGCGCTCGTCAAGCGTGCGGTAGACCTCGGCATCAAAATGCACCAGCGCGAGGCGCTTTGCTTTTGCTCTCTGTGCGATCCCGATCGCGTCCTGCGGGTTTAAGTGCGGCCATCCAGGGTCTGCCTCGCCGGGCTTCAGGGAGCATTCCGTGATGAGCAGGTCGGCATCGCGGCCGAGTGCAACCGCGTTATCGCAGACACCCGTGTCCGTGCAGTAGGCGATCACCTTCCCGTCCACCTCCAGCCGGTAGCCGTAACAGGGGGCAGGGTGGACGAGCGGGCGGCATTCCACCCGGAACGGGACCTGGTGTATACCCTCGGCAAGCTCGGTGATACGGGCCGGGTACGGGAGTTGTGCAAGCGGCACGGTGAACGGTTCGTTGACAAAGGTGTTGAGGAGCGCAGTCCCGCCCGGGAGGCAGAAGATCGTCAGGCCCTGTACGAACCGGAACTTGGTAAGCGTATGCAGCCCGGCGATATGGTCGATGTGGAAATGGGAAAGGAAGAGGCAGACCGGCTTTTCCTGCGTGATGTAACGGTCCGCTTTTGCGATCCCGTAGCCGGCATCGAGGATAATGTCAAACGCTTCCGACTGGACAAGGACCGACACGGTGTTGCCCGTGGCGGTATCATACCAGCCATTGGTACCAAGGAAGGTCACCTTCATGGTTACAGGGTTGTTGCCACCGGGACAAAAGGTTTGAGCTAAAAGATGCCATCATGTCAAAATCTTTACCACATGAATTAATCCGGACATACTTTTTAAAAAAGTCTCTCTACAGGTTTTTATCTCATCTCAACTACGAACAACTCCCAAACTATTTTCGATTAGTAGTTCTTCTAACGAAGCAGTCTTTTTGTGTTCCTTGTTGATTCCCAAATACTAATAAATACTAAAATCAACAAAATTAGTATTTAGTGAGCCGGCTCCATGACACAACTGCCCGAAAAACCGCCTGCCGACTGGAAGGAATATCTCACAAAGGGACAGGTGAATTATGTTGCAGATGCACAGTTCGCCAAAGATGTGGCGGAATATAACCGCCGCTACCTCTTCTGGGACGAGCTGCAGTACCGGGTGCCGGACGCAAGACAGCGGAAGATGGCCTGGGCGGTCATGAAGTGGTACCGCTCGATGCAACAGGAGCAGGTTCCCTATCCCCCCCTCAGACTCACCTACTCGATCATCCCGGAGATCGTAAAAAGCCTCCACGCAATCGACAGCTACCTCACCGGCACGATACGCATCCACAACAAAACCATCCGGCTCGAACAGTCATACATCATAAACTCGTTCATGGAGGAAGCGATCGCTTCAAGCATCCTCGAAGGCGCAGCAACGACACGGAACGTGGCAAAGGAGATGCTCCGGAAAGGAAGGAAGCCCAGGAACAGTTCCGAACAGATGGTTGTCAATAACTACGAGGCGATGAACTATATCCTCGGACATAAGGATGACCCGCTGAGCCCGGACCTGATCCTCGAACTTCATCGGATCGTGACGCAGGGAACGATCGATACTCCCGATGTCGGACAGTTCCGGAAGAACAATGATGTTGTCGTTGCAAATCCCGCGACCGGTGTTGTCTATCATACACCCCCCGACTATCATGGGATCGGACAGTACATAACAGAACTGTGCACGTTTGCTAACCACAACGAACAACCGGCAGATACGGGAAATGAGGATTACATCCACCCGGTCATCAGGGGGATCATCCTGCATTTCCTGATCGGGTACATCCACCCGTTCAATGACGGGAACGGGAGGACGGCCCGCAGCCTGTTTTACTGGTATGTCCTCTCACGGGGTTACTGGCTTTTCGAATATATGCCGATCTCCCGGATCATTCTCCGGTCGAAAAAGAAGTACTCGCTCGCGTACCTCCATACCGAATACGATGAGATGGACCTCACGTATTTCATCCTCTACAATCTCTCCTGTACCGATGAGGCAAGAAAGGACCTGCTGAAATACCTGGAGAAGAAGCAGGGCGAGCAGGACGCAACGAAAGCGATCATAAAAAAGGTCAAAGGCCTCAGCCAGCGGGAAGGCGACATCCTCCGCTCCATGATGGAGCACAGCGACGAATATTTCACCATCCGCGAGATCATGCAGATGTACGATACGGTATACGAGACCGCACGGACGGATCTTCTGCACCTTGCCGATCTCGGGTACGTGACAAAGGAGAAACGGGGCAGGGAGTTCATCTTCATCTTCAATGAAGACAGCGGGTTATCGAGACAGGGCCCGGTGACCTGAGGTATAACGAAACCGCGTTCACGCGATGGTTCCCTGAAATGATGTGAACCTGTGTTTGAATAATTTCAAAAGAAGGATGGCAGGGGATCTCTGTTTTTAACGTTGTTCAATACAATGTTTCATAAAAGCATTTTTTGCAGCTTCCTTTTCTGCATCCTGTTCCTTTTTTCCATGCCCGGTTCCCCATAACTCCCACTCTTTTCCAGATTTTTTTATGTATACTTCTGATATGTGCCGGGCATCATGATCTGGGGTATCCTCCTCACACCAATTTTTATGCCTGATGATTTCCTTTACTTCCGCTACCCTTTCTTGTTTCTGGACACATTCCTGTAATTTATTTCTCCAGCTGACAATAGTTTTGGGATTTTTAAGCTGCTCTTTGAATAATCCGGTAACAACCGAGCGGGTTTTTTTTATTCCTTTATCGTCATATACTGCGGCAACAAATGCTTCAAACGCGCCGGCCTTTATCGAGTCGGTGAGTATCTGCCCCTTCCCGCACCGGATTAATGTATAGAAAGGGTCAAGTGCGATGGCCATTCTGGATAACTTGGTATCGTTGGTTAATTCATGAAGCAGATCCGTTAAAATTGCCTCATCTTTCTGATTAGGATACCGACTTTTTAATTCCTCAATAAGTTTGTAAAGTTCACTGCCGATCAGAAAGTCGAGGATGCAGTCCCCCAAAAATTCCAGCCGCTCATTATCATTACAATCCATGCCGAGATCCCGTTGTTCCTTTGCATACGAGCTGTGGGTAAGTGCCTGATCATACAGGAGGAGCTTCCGATCATCGGATGTGTCGATATCGAAAACAGGGCTCCTCAGTAAATTCAACAATTGCTGCTTCCTCTCTTTGTCCATGAATTACCCTGCCGTTGTCTCTTTATTTAATAGTGTTGTTACAAGAAGGATGGCAGGAGGATACTCCTCCAGCGTGCTGCTTCTTCTGATCAATGAGGATGATCACATTGGTCAGATTCTGAATCACATGTTTCATCAATGAACCAATGATTTAAAAATATGATTGCCCGGGGGGTGTACAGGGCCGGTTCCGACCCGGGCTCAAAGAATGGCGGGGTCAAAACAGGGGTTTCTGAGGTTTCCGGCATACTCCAGATAACCCTGCAGAAGATGTGCCGCTGGAAAGGACATATTAGGACATTTTGCTCACCGTCGGCAGAATGCGGAAAATACCCCTTTTTTTAGCGAATAAGACTTGGTTTT
>CAZVFG010000110.1:1273-4009 GCA_964626125.1 uncultured Methanoregula sp. | reverse complement strand
CAGATGAGGTGGGTGCGATTGCCGGGTTCATCGCGTCTCTTGACGATGACATCCCGTACTCCCTGCTCGTCTTTCACCCGGATTACCTGATGAAGGACCTCCCGGTCACCCCGCGGTCACACGTGGAGGAATGCGTGGCGGCAGCCCGGCAGCACCTCAACCGCGTGCACGTGGGGAATCTGCATCTTCTGCGTTGATGCCGGTGCAGGCTCAAAAAAACCCGGTGCGGCGGCAGGGGAATTCGGACTGATCTGCGGTTCTTCCGTTATCACGATTGATGTCCGGCATGTCCGCGATCCTGCGTTAAAATAATGGCGATGCCATAACATTTCGCCTATGGTCCGGCACCCGGTTGCCTCCCCCGGTTCCCGCTCCCGTTCCATGGCACAGATTTTGAGGCAGGTAAAGGGAATAAACCTCTTCCGGAGTACCGGTTCTCCTGCGTCAAGGGTCATGGAAAAAAAGGGATACGAAGCAAAGGTTAAAGTGCCAGCAGAATTGAACCCACTTCTCAATGGATACCAGTGATGTCCAGCCAAAAAAACAACAACTGACGGAAGAAATTGAACGGCTGAGAACCAGACTCGATGAAATGACTCTTCTTGCAGAGGAGCGGTTATCCCGGCTGAAATACCTCCAGGCTGATTTTGACAATTATCGGAGATGGTCTGAGAAAGAAAAAGGGGCGATCATCACGCTTGCCAACGAGAACCTGATCAAAGACCTCCTTGTCATCCTTGACGATTTTGAACGGGCGCTGCCGGCTCTTGACCAGGAGAAGAACAAGGAGGGGATCAGTATGATCCAGAAAAAACTCCTAAAAATCCTGGCTGGTTACGGACTGCAACCCATCGATTGCGTGGGGAAAAGATTCGATCCGAATTTCCATGAGGTGCTCTGCAAGGAGCAGTGCGACAGGGAACCCGACACGATTCTTGATGACATCGGGAGAGGTTACCAGCTGAAATCAAAGGTAATCCGTCCATCGAAAGTAGTGATTGCAGAAAAAGTTGGAGAACATGAGGGTGAGAACCATGGGTAAAGAGAAGATTATCGGAATTGATCTGGGGACTTCGAATAGTGAAGGTGCCGTGATGCTCGGCGGCAAACCGACCATTATCCCGTCTGCGGAAGGTGCAACCGTCGCCGGGAAGATGTTTCCCTCGTATGTTGCGTTCACGGCCGACGGCCAGCTCCTCGTTGGGGAACCGGCACGAAGGCAGGCGGTCAGCAACCCGGATGGTACAGTAACGGCTGCAAAACGGAAGATGGGTACAAGTCACGTGTACAGGATTTATGGCAAGGAATACACGCCCCAGCAGATCTCTGCATTTCTCCTCCAGAAGATAAAGCGGGATGCAGAAACATTCCTCGGGGAGCCGGTGACAAAAGCCGTCATCACCGTCCCTGCCTATTTCAATGACAACCAGAGGACCGCAACAAAGGACGCCGGGAAGATCGCCGGCCTCGATGTGATCCGGCTGGTCAATGAGCCCACGGCAGCATCGATGGCATATGGCCTTGACCGGGGCGGGGAATACAAGATCCTGGTCTTTGACCTTGGTGGCGGCACGCTCGATGTGACCATCATGGAATTCGGCGGCGGTACGTTTACCGTGCTGGCAACATCCGGGGACACCCAGCTCGGCGGCACGGACATGGACAACGCGATTTACGAATGGATTGCAGCCGAGTTCAAAAAACTTGAAGGGATTGATTTAAGAAACGACAAGATGGCAGTCAACCGGGTGAAGGAGGCGGCGGAAAAAGCAAAGATTGAGCTTTCCACCGTGCTGGAGACCGAGATCAACCTGCCCTATGTTTCTGCCACGCAGGTGGGCCCAAAACACCTCTCCATGAAACTGAGCCGGGCAAAACTCGAACAGCTGGTCGAACCGATTATCCGGCGCTGCATCCACCCGTTTGAACAGGCGCTGAAGGATGCCGGCCTGACAAAGGACGATATCCAGAAGGTGATCCTTGTCGGCGGACCAACAAGGATGCCGATTGTCCAGAAATTTATCGAGGACCATGTCGGCAGGAAGGTGGAGCGGGGGATCGACCCGATGGAATGTGTCGCCATCGGTGCCGCGGTACAGGGAGCAATTCTCGGCGGCGAGATCACGGACATGGTGCTCCTGGACGTGACGCCCCTGACGCTGGGTATCGAGACCCTTGGTGCCGTGAGGACACCGCTGATCGAGAGGAACACCACGATCCCGACGAAAAAGAGCCAGATCTTTTCCACCGCGGCAGATTTCCAGACCTCAGTTACCATCCATGTGCTCCAGGGTGAACGCCCCATGGCAGCAGACAATGTGAGCCTTGGGCAGTTCAACCTTGTCGGTATCCCTCCCGCACCCCGGGGTATCCCCCAGATCGAGGTCTCATTCGATATCGATGCATCGGGGATCCTGAATGTATCGGCAAAGGATCTCGGGACCGGTAAAGAGCAGAAGATGACGATCACGGCCTCGACCAAACTGGCAGAAACCGATGTCAAGAAGATGGTCAATGAGGCAAAACAGTTTGAAGAACAGGACAAGAAAAGAAAAGAAGAGGTCGAGGTCCGCAATATGGCGGACTCCATGGTCTACACGGCGGAAAAGACAAAATCCGACCTTGCCGGAAAAATCAGTGCCGATCTCATTGACAAGGTGAATGCGGCCATCGTTGCGGTCAAGGCCGCACTGGAAGGAAAAGATACCGCAACGATCAAGTCAGAGACCGAAAAAC
>CAZVFG010000110.1:0-1173 GCA_964626125.1 uncultured Methanoregula sp. | reverse complement strand
CCTGCCGGAAGTGAAGGTCCCCGGCAGGAGACGACCGGCCCGGGCGGGGAAAAGGTCGTCGATGCCGATTTCAAGGTAAAGGATGAGAAATAATCCTTTTTCTTACCGATGGCACAGAAAGACTATTACGAGATCCTCGGCGTGAAAAAGGATGCATCGCAGGATGACATCAAGAAGTCGTTCCGGCAGCTTGCACGGAAGTACCATCCGGATCTCAACAAGGGGAGCAAGGAAGCAGAGGAGAAATTCAAGGAGATCAACGAGGCCTACCAGGTTTTGGGCGATCCCCAGAAAAAATCGCAGTACGATCAGGTCGGTCACGCGGAATTCCGGCCCGGCGACTCTGCCGGGTATAAACCGCCCAGTTATGATGACCTGTTCAGGGACTTCGGCCTTGGGGATATCTTCGATGCATTCTCCGGCGTTTCCCCACGGGCCCGGCAGCGCAGCGGTGCGGATCTCAGGTACGAGATCGAGATCTCCCTTGCCGATGCATTTTCCGGCACGAAAAACACGGTCGGTGTGCCGCATCATTTCGCCTGCGGGGCCTGCCATGGCACGGGAGCAGAACCGGGTTCTGTCCGGGACTGCCCGACATGCAAGGGGACCGGTGAGATCCGCAACGTGCAGAGGAGCGGCAGCCGCCAGATGGTGAATATCGCTGTCTGCCCGGCCTGCAGGGGACAGAAAAAGATCATCGACAAGCCCTGCCAGGTCTGCAAAGGGAAAGGGACGGTGCAGAAGACACGGAAGATTGAGGTCTCGATCCCCCGTGGCGTGGAAGACGGCCAGTTCTTACGGATACCCGGTGAGGGGGAACCGGGCGAGAACCAGGGACCTCCCGGAGACCTGTATGCGGTCATCCATATCAGGCCGGACCGCACGTTCGACCGCAGGGGTGCGGATCTCTACAGCTCAGCGGTCATCGGGCTTCGCATTGCCCTTCTTGGCGGGGAGGTGCAGGTGCCCACCATCACGGGCACGGCGCACCTGAAAATCCCCCCCGGAACCCAGAGCCATACCCTGTTCCGGCTCAGGGAGCAGGGGATGCCGTACCTGAATTCAGACAGCCGCGGTGACCTGCTGGTAAAGGTGGTGGTGAAGATTCCTGAAAAATTGTCAAAGAAACAGGAACAACTGGTAAAAGAGGTTTTTGCCGGCGAAAAATAAGAA
>CAZVFG010000109.1:0-4054 GCA_964626125.1 uncultured Methanoregula sp. | reverse complement strand
ACCTCCTGCACCTCCTGCGGGGTGTGCATGCAGGGTGAGGTGGTGATCTCCACAAGCGGGATCCCGAGCCGGTCAAGCGAGAAGGTGTCGTCCTTCACCCGCTGTGCCGCCTCCTCCTCAAGGCAGATCGTCTCGACCTGCCCCCCGTTTGGGAGTGTCCCGTTGAGTGCGACAAGTGCCGTGCGCTGGAACCCGCTCGTGTTGGAACCATCGATCACGAGTTTCCGCATGGTGTGCACCTGTGGGATGGGCGTCATCGAAAACATCTTTGCGATGGTAAGACAGACGGAGAGCGCCTCCCCGTTTAGTGGTGCCGGTGGTTCCTCATCATTCTCGACGAGGCAGGTGGTATCGTAGGTGTAGTACCGGAACTTCCGCTCGCGCTTCATCTCCTCCTTTGCCGCCCGGTCGATCTCACCCATCTCGCTCTCGGTCGCCCGCAGGTACCGGAAAAATTCTCCTGAATGGTCGGCCGTGTCGCGCAGCGAAGTCGGACAAGCGCAGAAGAGCTTCTCTGTTGTGTCCAGCTGCTGGTGGATCTCGATCCCGGCGACAAGGCCGATCGCCTTATAGTCCATGGAAACTCCTCCTGTTCCACTCTCCGGTGAGATCGGCCTGCACCATCTTGGCCGCCTTCTTTGGGTCTTTCTCGATGCCCAGCACCCACATCAGCTTGACCAGTGCCACTTCAGGGAGCATGTCGCCGCCTTCAATAACACCGGCTTGCAGGAGGTCCCGCCCGGTATCATAGACACGGTCGCACACCCTCCCGTGCATGCACTGCGAGGTCATGACCACCATCGTCCCGCCATCGATCAGGTCCCTGATCAGGGGGATCAGTCCTGTGCTGACATGGCCGAGCCCGGTGCCGGAGAGCACGAGCCCCCGGTATCCCTGGTAAGCGGTGAGGATCCCGGGCTGCACCCCGGGGTAGAACTGGACGAGCCCGCAGCGTTCCTCGAGTTTTTCATGGAGTTCCAGAGAACGGGTGCCGCGCCGCACCGCATGGGGTTCAAGGGTAACCTCGCGGGAGGGGTATGAGACGGTGCCCAGCGGCGGTATCCCGATGCTCCGGAATGCATCGCGGCGCGACGTATGCATCTTGCGCACCCGGGTGCCCCGGTGGATCGCACAGCGGTCGTCATTCGTCGTTGCATGCATCACCACCGCCACCTCGCCGAGATCGCTTGTCGCCGTGCCCGCTGCGCAGACTGCGTTCATCGCGTTGTCGCTCGAGGGACGGTCAGCGGACCGCTGTGAACCGACAAAGACAACCGGTACGGGTGTTTTGAGCATAAAGCTGAGCGCTGATGCACTGTATGCCATGGTATCTGTGCCATGGGTGATGATAACCCCGGATACACCCGATCTGATCTCTTCATACACCGCACGGGCAAGATCCTGCCAGATTGCCGGTGTCATGTTCTCGGAGAGGATCGTTGAGATCGACCGCGTCCGGTAATTTGCCACGCCCGCAAGTTCCGGGATCGCCGATAAAATTTCACCTGCGTCGAACTGGCTGGTGACCGATCCCGTACGGTAATCGATGCGGCTTGCGATGGTGCCTCCTGTTGATACGATTGAGAGATCGGGAAGATTACGGTCCGGCGTCACCTCGGGCCTTACGACCGGGACAGGTGACGGACGTTCAATATATGTGCAGGAACCCGGGTCTACACCGATGTTGTACCCGGATTCAAGTTTTATTACCGCCCTGCCGTCGCGGTGGGTGATATACGTCCCGGTTTTTCTCTGCCCGGCAACTTCGCAGGCAACGACATCGCCGGAAACAAATTCCGGAATTATGCTACCAGCCTCCGGGCGTCTGCAATCAGCTCGTCCTTTGCCCGTGCGAGCCGTGCGAGCCGCTCATCAATGAGCGCAGAATCGGTGTCAAGCTGCTTCTTGCGTTCTTCAATCGCGATTTTTATTGCAAACGGGGCCGGCCCGCCGGGGGCTTTCCGGAGCGCGATTGAATAACTGACATCCAGCACCTCATTGATTTTCTCCTGTGTCAGCCCCTTCTCTGCAAAGGAGATATCAACCTCGAGTTCACGCGCCGCCGTATCCAGAGTTTCAAGGTTGAGGTATCCTTTCTGCACCGCCCTCCCGACAATATTGTGGGCCGTGCGGAACGGGAGCCCGTAGGTGCGCACCAGCGTATCGGCGAGTTCGGTCGCCGTGGAGAACCCCTTGCCGGCCTCCTCCTTCATCCGTGCGGTTTCAAACGTCGCACTGGAGAGCATGTCGATCAACAGGCGCAGGCTCTCCTTTGCATCCCGCATCCCGCGCCAGATATTGGGGGTGAGCTCCTGCAGGTCCCGGTTGTAGCTCATCGGGAGCCCTTTGATCGTGATAAGTGCGCCGGTATACGCGCCGAACACCGACCCGGTCTTTGCACGCATGATCTCTGCAATGTCCGGGTTCTTCTTCTGGGGCATGATGGACGATGTGGAACAGAATGCGTCATCAAGGGTGACAAACGCGACAAACGCGGTGGTCCAGAGGATGAGATCCTCGCAGAGCCGGCTCACGTTCGCCATCAGGATGGAGAGGTCGGCGAGTGCCTCCAGCGCAAAGTCACGGCTCGCCACGGCATCCATGGTATTATTCACCAGCCCCTCGAACCCGAGGAAGCGTGCGGTGAGTTCGCGGTTGATGGGGTAGCCCGTGGAGGCAAACGCGGCTGCACCAAGCGGGGACTGGTTTATCCTGATATATGCGTCCCTCAGCCGCTCGAAGTCCCGGGAGAATGCCTGTTCATAGGACAGGAGGTGGTGGGCAAGGGTCGTCGGCTGGGCGTGCTGCAGGTGGGTGAAACCCGGCATGACGCTCTCAATATGCTGCGAGGCAAGGGCGACCAGTACCTCCCGCACTTTGAGGAGTGCTGCCATCTGCTTGAGGATATCGTCACGCAGCTTCATCCGGATGCAGGTGGCGACCTCGTCGTTTCGCGACCGCCCCATGTGCATGCGCCCGCCGACGTCGGCACCGACCGCTTCGGTGAGGATGGACTCGATGCCGGCGTGGACGTCCTCGAACCGGTCATCGAATGCTTCGTCCGGTACCCCCTCGTCATGGAGTTCAAGGAGTGCCGGGAGGAGCTGCTTTGTGATATCGCGATCGATGATCTTCTGCTTGTCAAGCATCAGCACATGGGCGATATCTACCAGCACATCTGCGTCGGCAATACAGCGGTCTGCACGCATCGATGAGAGGAACCGCATCATCTCCCCGGTCCTCTCGCCGGAAAGGCGCCCCAGCCTTACAACGTCGGTTCGCATCCGTTCACCATCCGGTTTGTACTCGTTTACCTATGAGTTGCGGATTCATTAAATCCACGCCTTCCGTGCGGCCAGCTCAATTGCCCGCTGGACCGACCCACGGGGGATGATGGTCGCGACCGGCACATGGACGAGCTGCTCGATAATGCTTGACGCAATCGGGGCGCATACGATCGCGATCGCTCCTTCGCGCTCTGCCCGCACTGCAGCGACAATCGCATCCTCCATGGTGTGGACCGGGTATTCGCGGACCCGCATGCGGTGCCCGTCAATCTCGGCGACCCGCTCCTCGACGCTCTCGAGCACCGGGCGTGCGGCGATCAGCCCGATGAATGTCTCGTCCCCGACATGGTAGAGGTGGCGCAGGGCACGGATGATGGCACGGAGCGTGGAGAGGTTGGGGGAACGTTTCCCGTGCAGGAGTTTGTACAGCGAGCTCTGGGAGATGCCGCTCTTTTCCGAGAGCTCCCGCACGCTGATCCGAAGGTCATGCTTCAGGAGATTGTTCAGCGTCAGAACAAACTCCTCATCCGAGCTCAGTGCAGCGCGCATGAGCCGGTCAATTGGGTCTGATTGTGCCATATCATAGATACAATTGTGATAATTCCTGAAAAATTTTTTTATTATTGTGCCAACCGGAAGCAGGAAAAATTTCCCGTTCGTGGACATTTATCAGATTATCAGTGTCCATTTTCGCATTTTTTATATATAATTTATCACAAAATGACAGAAAAAATGTCCAGATAGTAGTATTTTAATTATTGACCGGA
>CAZVFG010000108.1:1410-4072 GCA_964626125.1 uncultured Methanoregula sp. | reverse complement strand
GCGGTTCCACGATCAGAACGTTTATGTTTAGGTAAAACCTAACTAACGAAGGATCGGAGTATGATGGAGAGAGAGGAGCATCTGTTCGAAGTGTTTGAAAACCTGATCAGGATCAAGGACGAATGCTCCAGCAATATCTTCTCCGAGTGCGGGTTATCGGATATGACGGTCAGGCAGATCGCCTATCTGAAAGCCATCGATGAACATCGGGAAGTCACCTTCAGCGGACTTGCTGAGATCACCAGTAACTCAAAACCCACCATCACCGAGATGGTCAACAGATTTGTAAAGATGGAGTGCGTGTACCGGCAAAAATCTTCCGATGACGGAAGAATCCTGTATATCCGCCTGACCGAAAAAGGGCAGAAGATCGCAAAGGCCGAGCACTACGCTTTGCGCCGGGTGATCGAACGGATGGCGGATCTGCTGGATGAACACGAGATGGATCTTTTGATCGGGATCCTGAACAAGGTCAGGTAATTTTTTTGGCCGGTACTATAGTTAGGTAAATTCGAACTAAATTATTGAGGTTACGATGAATCCACCACAAACAGATGAACCAGAAGAAAAAATTGTCATACCGCTCTATGACGTCGTCGTCTACCCGAACAGCCGGACAAAATTCCAGGTTGACAAAACCATCGGGGACCACCTCTTGTCCGGTGTGAAAGATGCTAAATCCGCGTACGCGGTCGGGCTGACGATAAAAAGCGGTATCGACCCTTCTGAAGTATCAGAAGATTCGTTTTACAAAACCGGAAACCTGTTCCGGATCTCGCACGTGCAGCCTGCCGATGAAGGGTACCTGGTCTGTGCGCAGGCGGTCCGGAGGGTAAAGGCCGTTACTCTTTTTGAAAAGAACGGGTGGTTCTCTGCGACCGTTGAGCCGGTTGTGGACGATGCGGATCTCGATGAAGAGATGCAGGCCATGCTCCTTGCGGACATAAAAAAGACCCTGCATGAGATCAGCAGCCGTTTCCAGGGCTCCGAGCACTTTATACGGCCCATCGAGAGGATGGATTCCATCGACCAGATCATGGGATTTATCATGCCGTTTATGCCGGTAAAACTTGCAGAGAAGCAGGCGCTCCTGGAGATCGTATCCGTCCGGCAGCGGTATATCACGTTCCTTGAGATCCTCATAAAGACAAAAGAGAATATCAATATCCGGATCGAGATGGCCAGAAAAGTTTCCGATAAGGTGAACAAGTCGAACCGGGAGGCGATGCTCCGGGAGCAGCTCAGGGCGATCCAGGAAGAACTCGGGGAGAGTGAAGGTTCTTCCGGTGACGCCGGGTACCGGGAACGGATCGAGAAGTCAAAGATGCCTGACGAGGTGAGAAAGAAGGCCTTATCCGAGCTCAAAAAACTTGAAACGGGCGGCCCGCACAACCATGAGAGCTCCATCATCAGGAACTACCTTGACCTCCTGCTCGACCTCCCCTGGGTAACGGAAGAGAAGAAAAGCATTGATATCGGACAGGCACGCCGCGTGCTCGAGAGCCACCACAACGGCCTAGACAAGGTCAAGGAACGGATCATCCAGCACCTCGCGGTCATGAAACTGAAGCAGGAGAAGCAGGGTTCGATCCTCCTCTTTGCCGGCCCGCCCGGCACGGGCAAGACGAGCCTTGGCAAAAGCATCGCAGAGGCACTCGGGCGCAAATACGTCAGGATCAGCCTCGGCGGCGTCAGGGACGAAGCCGAGATCCGGGGGCACCGGAGGACCTATATCGGGGCCCTGCCCGGGAGGATTATCCAGGGCATACAGAAAGCCGGTACGAAAAACCCTGTCTTCATCCTCGACGAGATCGACAAGCTGGCAATCTCGTACGCCGGGGACCCGGCGAGCGCCCTTCTGGAAGTCCTCGATCCCGAACAGAACTGCACCTTTTCAGACCACTACCTGGAAGTCCCCTATGACCTGTCCGACGTCCTGTTCATTGCCACTGCCAATTCCCTGTCAACCATCCCGCCTCCGCTCCTCGACCGGATGGAGCTGATCGAGATCTCGGGCTACACGAAGAACGAGAAGTTCGCCATTGCAAAAGACCACCTGCTGCCCGAGACCTTACAGGAGCACGGTCTCGATGCGGACAAACTCCGGATAGAAGACGAGGCGCTGAAGGTGATCATCGAAAAGTACACCCGCGAGGCAGGCGTCAGGTGGTTAAAAAAACAGCTTGCAAAGACGGCACGGTACATATCAGAGAAGATCGTCTCCGGGACCGCCGAGCTGCCGTTCGTCGTGACAACGGATAAGCTCCCCGGGATCCTGGGAAAAGAGCTGATCCGGCAGGAAGTAGCACGGAAAGAGCATGTACCCGGCATCGTCACCGGGCTTGCATGGACACCGGTCGGCGGAGAGATCCTCTTTGTTGAAGGCACGTTCATGCCGGGAACCGGCAAGCTCACCCTTACCGGCCAGCTGGGCGATGTGATGAAGGAGTCGGCAACGATATCGCTCAGTCTTATCCGGTCGAGGCTCGCAAACACGGTAAACGGTTTCAATTTCATTACCAGCGACATCCATATCCATGTGCCGTCGGGTGCAACCCCCAAGGACGGCCCGTCAGCCGGAGTGACCATGTTTTCTGCCCTTGCATCCCTTGTGACCGGTAAAACCGTTGACCCGGACCTTGCGATGACCGGGGAGATCACG
>CAZVFG010000108.1:0-1310 GCA_964626125.1 uncultured Methanoregula sp. | reverse complement strand
CGGATCGTTTCGCCGCACATTTCGCACTGCATAATCCTCACAAACACTTTATATTCAGTTTTGCCTAAATATCTAATTGATACTATAATGGGAGACATACTCCATCAGGCTCAGGATCCGCAGAATCCTGAGGACCTGTACCGACTCTATCGTTCCCTGTCCGAACAGCTCCGTGACCAGCTGGTGCAGATGGAAAACGACAAGCACGATATCGAAGAGCAGCTGAACAAGCGCGTCCTTGATCTCGAAGCCCGGAATATGGAACTGCGGGAGCAGCTCCGGCAGACTGATGCAGACAAGCGCTACATCGAGACCAAGAAGATGCAGTACGAACGTGAAGTACGCAAGCTGAAAAGCGAGAGCGAGCAGCTGCGGACCCCCCCGCTCATCATCGGGACGATCACCGATGTCATCGATACCAACCGCGTGATTGTGCGCAGCAGTGCCGGACCCCGTTTTCTCGTACGCAGCTCCCAGAACATCAGCCCTGAAGATTTAAAGGCCGGTGCCCGCTGCACACTGAACCAGCAGTCACTGGCAATTGTCGAACTTCTGCCGACCAGTTTCGATGCCCAGATCTATGGGATGGAAGTGGTGGACTCCCCGCAGGAGACCTATGCAGACATTGGCGGGCTTGAAGCACAGATCAACGAGATAAAAGAAGCCGTTGAACTCCCCCTCAAGCGCCCCGACCTGTTCCTGCGGATCGGCATCGACCCGCCAAAAGGCGTGCTCCTTCACGGGCCCCCGGGTACCGGAAAGACACTTCTGGCAAAAGCCGTCGCACACGAGACCAACGCCCATTTCATGCGGGTGGTGGGATCAGAACTTGTCCAGAAATATATCGGAGAAGGAGCCCGGCTGGTCCGCGAACTCTTTGAGCTGGGAAGAAAGAAAGCACCGACCATCATCTTCATTGATGAGATCGATGCGGTTGGTGCCTCCCGCACCGAAGCGAACACGAGCGGAGACCGCGAGGTTCAGCGCACGCTCATGCAATTACTCGCAGGCATGGACGGGTTCGAGAACCGTGGGGATGTCAAGATCATCGGTGCAACAAACCGGATCGATATCCTTGACCGCGCCCTGCTCCGCCCGGGGCGGTTCGACCGGATTATCGAGATCCCGCTGCCCGATGTCAAGGGCAGGCTCTCAATCCTCAAGGTCCACACCCGTGCCCTCACCATGGATGAGAACGTGAACCTTGAGGAGATTGCTGCGTTCACCGATGGGAAGAATGGTGCAGACCTCAGGGCGATCTGCATGGAAGCGGGCATGTTTGCGATACGCAAAGAGCGTGCCTCGATCAC
>CAZVFG010000107.1:0-4272 GCA_964626125.1 uncultured Methanoregula sp. | reverse complement strand
CACCTCCTGTACATCCCGGTCGTGATCGCCGCATACCGCTACCCCAAAAAAGGCACCCTCATCGCAGGGTGCATCGGGGGGCTGTACTTCCTGATGGTCGTCCTGATCGCCGGCAGCTCACCGGCCACCGTTGCCGAGGCGCTGGTGCGCACGCTCGTCGTGGTCGTGATCGGGTGGCTGATCGCCGCCCTCACCCGCCGGCTCCGTGAGCAGGAAGACCTCTATGTGGGGCTCTTTGACCATTCCGAGAGCGGGAACATCCTTGTCAGGGACACGGGACAGGGGCGGCTCATCGAGAACGCGAACTGGATTGCCGCAAAACTCGTAGAGAGAAAGCCCGCCGACCTCCCCGGGTCCCCCCTGACCACGTTCTGGAGCGCTGATGATGAACAGGAGTTTTTTTCGCGCCTCACCCGCGACGGTGCGGTCTATGCTGCGGAGACAACGTTTTTTTCACCGGACAAAGACGAACGGAACGTGCTTGTCTCCGCCGCCCAGCTCGCCGAGGGGCGGGCAATCCTGACCTGCACCGATATCACGGGGCGGATCCATGCCGAGCGAGCACTGAAGACGGCAAACGACAAGCTCAACCTCCTGTCACGCATCTCGACCGACCATATCCACCGCACCATCGACCGGATCATCGTATCGGTCGATGAAGCCAATGCACAGGGCCCCGCTGCCGGCATACGCGGATATTTCGAACGCATCCGGACCCTTGCGCAGAACATCGCCCGCCAGCTCCTCCTTACGCAGTCCTACAAAGACCTCGGCACCTCACCGCCGGTCTGGCTGGGTGTCCAGCAGCTTCTGAACTCCGCCCGCCTGCCCGCGGAGACGGATTCGGTTTCCGTCCGGTTCTGGACGGAGCGGCTCGCAATCTACGCAGATCCCCTCTTTTCCCACGTCATCACCCACCTTGTGGAAAATTCGATCCGCCACGGGGGCAGCGTCAAAAATGTCGTCGTCACGTACCACGAGACCGGTAACGGCCTCGACCTCATCATCGAGGACGACGGTGTCGGGATCCCGGCAGAAAAGAAGCAGGAGATATTCGAGTACGATGCCGGTCAGCACGCGGGGATCGGGCTCTTCATCTGCCGGCAGATCGTCGAGGTGACCGATATGACGATCCGTGAGACCGGCACCGGGGGCAGGGGCGCACGGTTTGTGATCCATATCCCGCACGGGGGATACCGGATTGAGGGCACCGCTGACAATGCTCCCCCCTTCCCGCTCACCGAAGCGCCCGGACAGCCCGGACACCGCGGGGCCCGTCACAGCTCAGGCATAACCGTGCGCGAGCTCACGTCCACGGAGTTCCCGGTCGCGGAAGCGGTCTGGGTCGATTACCACCATACGAAAGGCGACCCCCAAACCGACCGCATCTTTGCGGCATTTCTCAACGGGCAGGCAGTCTCGGTCGCCCGGCACAAGCGGCACCCGGACGGGTTTGAGGTGGACGGCGTCTTCACCCCGGCCAGCCAGCGGGGGCACGGGTACGCGAACGCGGCGATGTGGGGGCTGGTCGAGGCGTGCGGGCATCACACCCTCTACATGCACTCGGTCAGAAACCTCACCGGGTTCTACAGCCACTACGGGTTTGTCCCAATCGACGAACACGAGCTCCCCCCCACGATCCGGGAGCGGTTTGCATGGGCGCAGGGCGAGATGGAAGGAGCCAATCTCGCCCCGATGAAGCGGGACCCGCCCCCGGTATGAACGCTGCTGATACGATGCCCCCAAAGGGGATGTGATGGTCAACCATGTTCCCGGGTTCAATGAAAGGGGACGATCAGGCAATGTCAACGGGTATTTCTTCAATAATTAGGTGCCGGGAGGGGGTGGTTTTATGCCATTCGAATGCCAGCAGTGCGGTGAGTGCTGCAGCCATCTTGGGCTGGTCCACACGATAAAAGAAGAACGCGGGGAGTACCGCTTTCTGGTGCGCAACGAGTATACCGGCGAGGAAACAGAAGTATCGGTTGACCCTGACAAGGTCCAGCTCTTCCTTGACCGGAGCATATTTGAACACCTTCCCGAGGCATGCCCCTTTTTCCGTGCCGACCAGAAGACCAGGAAGGGATACTGTACCGTCCACCAGACACGCCCCGACATCTGCCGGGAATATGGCTGCTGGCGCATGCTCATCCTCAATTTCCGGGGGAGGAGGGCCGGGCGGATCATGTATCAGCGGCATCTCGCTTCTGAGGATCCAGATCTTATCCGGCTCTTTGAACAGTGCATCAACGACACCAGCGAGCCCGACGACGCGGCCTGGGACGATAAGGTGATCCGCATCCTGACCAGGGCAGGCTACTCGGTGCGGAAGTAATGGGCTGCTGAGGCACCGGCACCGCACCCGGAATCCCGGTACGTTCCTTTTTGCGGACGATCGCTTCCCCGCCATGATCCAAAGGTATTTTTTTTACCGGAGCCTGCATTCTCATGAGCATGAAATCCATGGCGCTTCTGTTCCTCCTGTTCATCGTGATTTTCGGTATTATCCTGATGGCCTGGTCCCAGGTCAGCCCGCCAAAAAATCCTGTTATTGTCAAAGACGATATCATACTGGAAAAAGGGCCGAATGACTACATGGAGGTGCGTCATATCGTGGTGCGGGGCACCAACGAGGAGATCGGCAGGGCGCTTGGTGATATCGCGCAGAAGGAGTACGGCGCCCGGCTGGACCGCTACGCCTCGCCGTCCAACGGCAGGGCACGCCGGGAGTACATCACCGCCAGCTACCCGATCCTCTGGGAACGCATGAAGGGCGTGGCAGGGGCGTACGGTATTGATCCGTACGATGACACGTACGATACCGGCAGTCTTGCGTACGGGGTCGGGCCGGCGGGCTGCTCGATCCTGTATCTCCCCGGCAACCGGACCGACAACGGGCACGCCATCTATTCCCGGAACATGGATTACTTCATTGTTACGGCATCAGAGATCTTCGGGACACCCCCGTCCGGTACCAGCGAGAAGATGTGCTCGAAGAATTATGTTCTTGAGATCTATCCTGACCGGGGATATTCGTCGATTGTCATCGGCTCGTTCGATCTCCTGAACGGGCCGCTTGACGGGATGAACGAACGGGGCGTCACCGTCAGCCTGCTGGTCGACAATGATATTGCATCCGCCACGGTGTCGGATCCCGACAGGGTATCGGGCCTGTCCACGCTCCAGCTCATGCGGGCGGTGCTCGATACCGCTGCCGATGTAAATGAGGCAAAACTCGTCATCCAGAACAACAAGGTGTCCATGGTGGCAGTACCCCTGCACGCGCTGGTCGCTGACCGGACCGGCAGGTCGTTTGTCGCGGAGTTGTCGGATAAAGACTTCCAGTGGCGGTTCACTGAAAATGCCGGCAGACCCCAGATCCTGACCAACCACGCGGTCTACAAATATCCTGACACCAGCACATTCCCCGCTGTGCCGGCAACCGACGAGTACGACAGCTTCAACCGGTACCGCAGGCTCGATACCTTTGTCTCCGGTCATAACGGGACATTCTCGGTACACGATGCCGCTGATGCCATGAGCCAGGTATACGCATATACAGACCTGGGGATCGAAGGGGGGTCCCGGCCACTCCCGATGAGAACGGTCTGGACCTCGGTCTTTGACCTGGAAGACCGCAGTGTCCTTGTATCGTTCTACCTCAAAGACGCGACGCCAGACCCTGCAGCACGGGGTCCCGGGCTGGTCTTTTCACCGCCGTTTATGTTCAGGCTGGGCAGCACGGGGTCCTAAAAAAAATACCGGTGCATTAAAAGCCCAGTTTGAAGAGTGCCAGCAGGCCAAGCATGGCGACCGGGAGCATGAGGTCGAAATAGACGACAGTGCCGGCATTATACGGTGAGATATTTTTGTTCCGCCGGATGTCAAGGACATGGCCGATGCCCATGAAAAAGAGCATGAAGGACGCGCCAATCACCGTTGCGGTAAGAAAACTGCCCCGCACAAAGAACGAGATTACGCCAAGGACCCCGAATGCCGCATCTGCGGCGGCAACTTCCTTCTGGAACGGGCTGCCGGGCTGCCAGCCAATCTTCTTTGCGATCCGGTCGGCAGACGGCCGGTACCAGTGCATGACGCCGGCCATAATCCCCTGGATCCCGATATTGAACAGCACGATATAGACAAGGAGTGTTTCTGTCAGGTCTGCCTTGGTGAGAACAATATCAGATCCTGCAAAGACCAGGGCAATGATCAGGATGATGACGGCAAAGTTATTGCCTATCCGCTCGTTCATGTCCGGCATGGTTCCAC
>CAZVFG010000106.1:0-4273 GCA_964626125.1 uncultured Methanoregula sp. | reverse complement strand
ACAAACCTAACAGGTATGGCAGATCCAGTCCAGATCGAGATTGCCGGTTTTGAGCACGCCGAGTGTTCCCCGTTTCCCTGCAACGAGGAGCGCACGTGCGGACTTACTGACTGTTACCCGACCGGCAAACTGACAGCCGCATTCAAAGCGTTAAAAAACGTGCTGGAACATGAGTACGGCACCCGTATCGCAATGAAACTCACACTTCTCGACAGCGAGGTCCCGGCGCATATCAGAACGATCATCGAAACGCAGCGCCCCGCGCTTCCTATCATACTGGTCAATGGCAGGGTGACCCCCATCGGGCGGATCGCGCTGGAGCGGGTCCAAAAAGAGATTGAGAAGGAGCTGTAAGGGTCACGGGACCTTCGTCAGCGCCCCGGTCTCCAGATCGTAATAGAGGCCGTGGATCTGGATCTTCTTTTCCTGTTCTGCCTTCTTTACGAGAGGGTAGGTACGCAGGTGCTCGATCTGGAGCCGGACGTTCTCCTGCTCGATCATGGTTGAGCGCGCTTTTGCCTCTGCGGGCGTTGATGGTTTCTTTATCTTGGCATCCACCCGCTTCTTTGCCTCCATCGCGTTGTTCAGCCAGTTGGGGACATAGGCATCGTCCAGCTCCTTGTCCAGCGCCTTGATCGCGCCGCAGTCGGAATGCCCGCAGATGACGATGTGCTGCACTTTTAAGTGCTTGATCCCGTATTCCAGCACCGTGGCAAGGCTCCAGTCATTTGCCGGCGCCATATTGCCGATGTTCCGGTGCATGAAGAGGGTGCCGGCATGTGTGCCGGTGATGTGCCCGGTCTGGATCCGTGAGTCAGAACACCCGATCCAGAGGACCGGGGGCTGCTGGCCTTTGGTCAGTTCCGTGTAACGCTGGATGTTGTCCTTAAACGTCGTTTTCCTGAATTGTTCATTGCCTTTGAGCAGTTGGTCGATCATGTGTACTTCTCTCCATGGATACGTGCATAGACTGCATCAGATAAACGATGGTTATGCCTTCATTCTGACTGGGATTGCGGATCAATGAACCTTTCGAAATGATCCCGGCTCAATAACAAACACGTATCGGTCGGTCATGAGCGGCAGGTATGCCGGTTAATCCCTGGTTGAACCCATCGTACCAAGCCGCTGCCCGATCCGGTCGGCAAGATGCTTCCCGTGCGAACCGTTCCAGTATAATTTCTGGCAGTGCGGGCAGAAGAAAAATACAAGACCCTGCTTATCTTTCGGGGCATAATCCGCGCCCGCGATCTCGCCGGTGGAAGCGTGCCGCAGCACCATGTTGCACAGGGAACACCGGGTCATCCTCAGCTCCCCATCAATAAGTCCCGCATTTTTGAGCTGCTGTACCTGGTCGATGACGTCATCGGACGTTATCAGCAGACCGGTCAATCCGGCACGGGTGGCAAGTTCCCGGTCCCGGGTCAGGAGCACCCGTCCTTCATCCATGGCAATCCGGATCAGAAGGGTATCCTCCAGAGAATTTCCCAGTGACAGACTGTTCGCACTGACGGTGTCGTATCCCATAAGCCTGAGATAGCGGGACAGGGTTCCGAGCATCCGGTCGGCGATAAACTGAGTCCTTTTCAAAGGTTCAGGAGACATGGCGCACGATCTCGATTTTCTCCCCGCAGTTGGTGCACTGCTGCCCGTCAAGCCTGACAATCCGGCATAAAAATCCCTTTCTCTCGATCAGCGTCGCGTTGCACTTCGGGCAGAACGTATTCTCGTACTCGTGGTTGTAGACGTTGCCGAGATACGGGAACCGGAGCCCGAGTTCCTTTGCCTTTTGGTAAATCTTTTCCAGCGTGGCGACGGGGGTCGCATCCCGGTCGGTCATCTTGTAGTCCGGGTGGAACGCGGAGAAGTGCATCGGTGTTGCCGGTCCGAGGTGCTCGATGACCCAGCGGATCAGCGCATCCATCTCCTCCATGCTGTCATTCAAACCCGGGATGACGAGCGTAACCGTCTCGACATGCATGCCAAGGTCGCGTGCAAGGACACAGGAATCGAGCACCGGCTGGAGGCGTGCCCCGCAGATCTTTTTGTAAAAGTCATCGTTAAACGCCTTGAGATCCGCCCGGAACGCTCCCAGCATCGGGGCAAGTTCCCGGAGCGCCTCCTTCGTGATGTAGCCGTTCGTGACATAGATCGTGCCCAGCCCCTGTCTGCGTGCGAGCGTTCCCATATCCAGCGCATACTCGTGCCAGATGGTGGGCTCATTATAGGTCCATGATATGCTCGCACTCCCGCTTTCGAGAGCACGGGAGACGCCTTCCTTTGGCGCAAGATTATGCAGGTGCGCCCTCTCGAGCGTCGCTCTCGAGATGTGCCAGTTCTGGCAGTGCTGGCAGTGGAAGTTGCACCCGACCCCGCCCAGCGAGTACGAGAGTGTGCCGGGCAGGTAGTGGAAGAGCGGTTTTTTCTCGATCGGGTCAACTGCCTCTGAGCTGACCTTCCCGTACGTCATCGCGTAGAGCGTCCCCTTCTCATTGTGCCGGACACCGCAGATGCCGCCCCCACCCTCATTGATTTTGCAGCGGTGGTTGCAGAGCGAGCACTGCACCGCATCGTTCTCAGTCTTTGTGTACTGGCGCGCTTCGTGCAAAGCCATCAGCATCTGTTTTCCTCCAGGACTGCCACGACTATCATGCGGCAGGATTATTTCTCTTTCAGTTCACCATCCTCATGTTCATCCACGTCGAGCACAAACGATCCCCGGTATTTGCAGCTCTTGCACAGGTAGACCTGTCCCATGTAGCCTCCGGCAACCGGGAATATGTCGCGGCTCTTGCAGACCGGGCAGTAGATCATGTTCAACAACTCTATATGAGCATCCGGCACAAAAAATAATGCAATGAAAAAGGTCGTCATCTCGCTGGGCGGATCCATCCTGATCCCATCGCTGGAACAGAACCGGATACAGGGATATGTGCCCGTCCTGCGGGAGATCGCGTCCCTCCACCGGCTTTTTGTCGTGGTGGGCGGGGGCGGGGAAGCCCGGCGCTATATCGGGGCCGCACGCAGACTCGGCATCGATGAGGGCACGGCAGATGAGATCGGCATCCTGATCACCCGGCTCAACGCGACGATGCTCATTGCCGCGATGGGCGATGACGCGTACCCGAAAGTAGCCGAGAGCCATGCAGAGGCAAAGAAGTTTGCCGAGCACCGGAAGTGCGTGGTGATGGGAGGCATCACACCGGGGCAGACGACTGATGCGGTCGCGGCGGTGCTCGCGGAGCGCGTGCATGCGGATATTTTTATCAATGTCACATCGGTGGACGGGATCTACAGCGCGGACCCGAAAAAAGATAAAAAGGCGGTGCGGTATGACCACCTCACCCCCCACCAGCTCCTTGAGATCGTCGGCAGGGTGCAGCTCGTTGCCGGGCTCAACACCGTGCTCGACGTGGTCGCCGCACGTGTGGTCGAGCGCAGCGGCATCCCGCTCGTGGTGCTGGACGGCACCGAGCCGGAGAACCTCCGCGCCGCACTCCTCTCCGGCACCTACACCGGTACGGTCGTGAGCAGGAAAAAAACGCAGCCCCTGCCATTATAACAAGAAAAATAACAAGAAAACGAACGGCAGCTATTTTTATCGCCCCGAAAAATACTGTAGGGGCGCGGGGTAGTAGGGTAGCCTGGTCCATCCTAGAGCGTTTGGGACGCTTTGACGGCGGTTCGAATCCGCCCTACCCCATCGGGTATGCGTACAAAAGATGCATTGAATATTTATTCTATCCTTCTGAAACACTACCCCGATGCTCTGGATTCTCCAACGACGGTGGGCAGGGGCACACCATTTCAGGTCCTGATCCTCACCATCCTTTCAGCGCAGACAACCGACCGGGCGGTTCTTCTGGTAAAAAAGCCCCTTTTTGCACAATATCCTGCACCTGATGACCTTGCGAAAGCAGGGATTGCCGATGTGGAAACGATCATCCACCGCCTCGGTTTCTATCACGCGAAAGCCCGGCACATCATTGCCGCAGCGCAGATGGTCGTCAGCGAGTTTGGCGGGATGGTCCCTTCCACCATCGAGGGGCTCCTGAAACTTCCCGGAGTCGGGCGCAAGACCGCAAATATCGTGCTCTATCATGCGTTTGCAAAGAACGAGGGTGTTGCGGTCGACACCCACGTGAAGCGCCTTGCGCAGCGCATCGGGTTTTCCGATACCAATGATCAGGACAGGATCGAACAGGACCTCATGCGGTTGTTCCCCCGGATGCAGTGGGGTGACCTCACCGATGTCCTGATCGCTCATGGCAGG
>CAZVFG010000105.1:0-4402 GCA_964626125.1 uncultured Methanoregula sp. | reverse complement strand
CATTGTCACCGCTGAAACACTCATTATGCCATGGCACCAATGAGCACTCATGGTCTGTGACGATGAATCAGGCCGGGCACATGACACATCTCCTGCCGGAAAGCGGCAGGCAAATTACCTCCTTTCTGAAAAAAGCCCGTACCTGATCCAGCACGCCTATAATCCGGTGAACTGGTACCCGTGGGGATCCATGGCATTTGAGCGGGCAGTCCGGGAGGACAAACCAATATTTCTTTCGATCGGATATGCGACCTGCCACTGGTGCCACGTGATGGCACACGAGTCATTTGAAGATGAAGCGGTTGCGCAGCTCCTGAATGATTCTTTCGTATGCATCAAGGTCGACCGGGAGGAGCGTCCTGATATTGACAGCGTGTATATGGGCGTCTGCCAGATGATGACCGGTACCGGAGGCTGGCCGCTTACCATTGTGATGACCCCTGACAAAAAACCGTTCTTTGCCGGGACATATCTGCCACGCGAAGGGCGGTTCACCATGACGGGGATGCTGGATCTGCTGCCAAAAATCTCGGCGCTCTGGAAGGAGCGCAGGGGTGATCTTATCAGGTCTGCAGAAGAGATCAGCGATGCGATAATCCCCCCATCAGCATCCGGTGCTACACCTGCCTTCGATGAACGGCTCTTTGCCTCAGCATATGACGACCTGCTTGGACGGTTCGATCATGAATCAGGGGGATTTGGCCACGCCCCGAAGTTCCCTTCTCCCCCTGCGTTGATGTTCCTCCTCCGTTACTGGAACCGGACGGGAAATTCACGTGCTCTTGCGATGGTAACAAAGACGCTCGATGAAATCCGGATGGGCGGGATCTACGACCAGATCGGGTTCGGGGTTCACCGTTATGCGACGGACGCACGATGGCGGATTCCACATTTTGAGAAGATGCTGTACGATCAGGCGCTCCTTGCGATAGCTTATACCGAAGCGTATCAGGCAACAAAAAATCCCGGGTACCGCAGGGCTGCCGAAGAGATCCTCACGTATGTACTCCGCGACATGCAATCCCCGCAGGGTGCATTCTATTCGGCAGAGGATGCTGACAGCGAGGGGAGGGAGGGGGCGTTCTACCTCTGGACAGCTGCAGATCTGGAGCGGGTGCTGGGGAATGAGGATGCGGCCCTTGCCCGCGCGGTCTTTTGCGTTACGGGCACAGAAAATGATTCCGATCCCAATGGTAGCAGCACGGACACGATCCTGCGGTTCACGGGGGCGCTGGATGAGATTGCACGGCAGCAGCAGGTGACAGTCGATGAATTAGCAGAAAAAATTGAAGCAATCCGCCGCACCCTGTTTTCAGCTCAGCGGGAACGACCCCGCCCCGGGCGTGACGATAAAGTCCTTGCTGACTGGAACGGGCTTGCCATTGTTGCACTGGCAAAAGCAGCGCTGGCATTTGGTGAACAAAAATACGCGGATGCAGGTCAGCGGGCAGCCCGTTTTATCCTTGAGGTCATGCGCAACCTGGATGGGGGACTTTTCCACCGTTACCGTGATGGTGAGTCGGCGATACCGGCGTTTGCCGATGATTATACCAGCATGGTCTGGGGCCTTTTTGAGCTGTACCAGGCAACATTTGAAGATAATTACCTCACCGCTGCCCTTGCATTGAACCGGTATTTCATGACCCATTTCCAGGATACTGATTATGGCGGGTTTTTTACCACCGCAGATACCGCAGAGCAGTTACTTGTCCGCAAAAAGGAGGTCTACGATGGCGCTATCCCGTCCTGCAATTCAGTTGCGCTCCTGAACCTGTTGCGGCTCGCCCGGGTACCTGGCGGGCACGAGCTGCAAAAAACCGCAGATGCACTAATACCATTCTTTGCTGCAACGGCACTCCCGTCTCCTTCTGCATATCCGTTCTTTCTCTGCGCACTTGATTACGCGCTGGGGTCCGCCCATGAAGTTGTCATCACCGGCGATCTGCAACAGACCGACACGCGGGCGCTGATCCATGCGTGCCATCGGCATTTCCTGCCATCACTCATACTCTTTTTCCAACCTGCCGGCGGGTCCCATACCACTCCGTTCACATCCGGGGAATCCACCGGGTACCAAATGATCGAGGGAAAACCGACTGCTTATGTCTGTTCCCGGCATGCCTGCGTATCGCCGGTCACGGATCCGGATGCCCTGCCTGACATGCTGGGTGTCAGGAGACCGGAAGATCGTCCTGTGCGGTGAACTGCGAAAATTTTTAAAAGAGGCGGGAATACCATAAGGGAAAAAAAGGTCAGGGAATTACAGGTTTTTTAACGCGACGAGATCTTTTACCCCGACCAGCTTCCATACCAGCGACCGCTCTTCTTCTGCAATTGCCGCGGGGGGGTCCTCCGGTGAATGCCCCAGCGCAGCAAGGATATTGCAGGACAGGTCACGGTCCACGATCAGGTCGACGAATTTTTCCCGTATGATCTTCTTCTCAATCGAGTCATGGACCTCTTCTAAGTAGCCCTGCATCGTGACAAACATGAATGAGGAGAGATCTTTTGAGTACCGTTCGACCTCAACCGAGACATAGGGGCTTTTCCGGAAATATTCCAGTTTCTTTCCGTATTTTGTGGAGAGGAAATACAGGAAGGAACCGTCAAAGACATAGAGGAACGGTGCGATGTAGGGGTATTTCTCTCCCTGAAATGCGATGCGGCATACGTATCCCTTATCAATCAACCGGTCGTATTCCTTTTTTTCCATGCGAGGGATTTTCACAATGTCCATGGGTTCTCACCATCTGATTTGAACAGGACATGATAAACTTTATTAAATTGCCGCCGGTCAGACGCTGATACATGAAGGAACGATAAAAAATTTAAAGGGATTTTTCAATGCGGAACCCGGCGTTCTTCCATGCCTGCATGCCGCCAAGCACGTTGGTGACGTCACGGAACCTGTTTTTTTTCAGATAGCTTGCCGCAAGGCTGCCCTTCCACCCTGCATCACAATAAACGACAATGGGATCGGTGTGGGGAATTTCTGAAAGGAATTGGGGCAACTCCCCGACATACCGGTGATGCGCCCCGCGGATGTGCCCGACCGCGCGGTAATTCCTGATATCCCGTACATCGAGAATAAACGGTGATTCTGCCTGCAGACGTTCAAAAAGCTGCTGCACGGAACAGGTGCCGATTGTCGTGATCTCCTGCCCGCCTTTGAACCATGTGGGAAACCCCCCGGCAAGGTAACCGGAGATGTTGTCATAGCCGAGCCGGACAAGGCGCCGGACAACAGTGTCAAGCCCGAGATTAAAGTCATCGATGAGAACAATCGGGTGCTCATAGTCAAGGAACCAGCCGGCAAATGCCGGGATGCCATCCCGCCAGATCGAAAGGCTTCCGGGAATATGGCCCGCTCCAAAAGCAGTGGGTGACCTGATGTCAATCACCTGCGCACCTGCATTCATGAGCTTGTGGACCTGTGCAATCCCCATGGGACGTAAGAGAGGGAGTCGTCCCAGAACCGGTGCCCCGTTTTTGTTATACTCCTCCATTTGCCGGAAATACGGTGGGACATAGGGGGATTCATGGGTGCGCTGTCCGATGAATGCGTCCCTGCCCATGAGGAGCATCCGGTTCGTTTTTTGTTCATAACCGATCGTTGTGAAAGGGTGATCCACAATTTCCCCGCCGCAGACCGAACCGGCACCATGCGCCGGACAGACGATGACCCCCTCTCCCAGCGGCAGGATCTTTTCTGAAATTGAAGAAAAGATCTTTGCCGCCATTTCAGCCCTGCGGTCCGCGCCGTAAAAATCGGTACGGGCAATATCCCCGGAAAAGAGCGTATCCCCTGAAAAGATCATGTACGGGTCCGGTGAGATATCGTGATCCCGTACGACAAGTGATATACTCTCTTCCGTATGCCCGGGGGTCTCAAGCACAGAAAGTTCCAGGGAACCAAACCTGAATGTATCCCCCTCCCGCACCGGGTTGCCATAGGAAAATGGCAGATTCGCGCCGTGAAAAATTCCGGCCCCGCACCGGGCTGAAAGCTCCCGTGAACCAACGACATAGTCCTCGTTCCGGTGGGTCTCAAAGATATGGGTAATCATCACTTCTGCCCTGTCTGCAATCTCAAGGTACCGCTCACAATCGCGGCGGGGATCGATGACCGCTGCACTGCCCCCGGAACCGATGATGTACGAGTTGTGAGCGATACCCTCCGACACGACCGTTTCAAACAGCACTGCTTTTCCCCCCATCGGGAATTGAACACTGCAGCCTGATATATGTTATGAAAGGGCGGTGCTGTACTCACCACGTAACAGGATGGTCTTTATGTCCGGTTTCGACGGGTGGTCGTTAATAATTTTCCAGAGATCGGAAAGGCTGACCGGCTGGTATCTGACCACTTCAGCACTGACATTGATCCGGCGTTTTTCAAAAT
>CAZVFG010000104.1:0-4512 GCA_964626125.1 uncultured Methanoregula sp. | reverse complement strand
ATTATCTATCATTCTAGTTTTAGTAGAATAGTACGCAGGAAACGTACGTTTATATTCTACATCCAATCCTAGATTTAACAACCCCTCGTATACGTTTAGAGACATTCCCCCAGTATCCGCGGACTGATAAACTTCTTTATATATTGGAGTACCATTCTCTGGATTCATACGTGTGGATGTTACATAGGAGTATCTGTCAATACAAACATCACCTATCAATAATACTTTGGATTGTTTTTGTTGTGCTTTTATCATTCAATTCCACATAATGTATATCATCGCACCATCTGGCCCCAATGATAGGTTTATTAATATAATCACTGCCTTTTACCATAACGTCTGGATGATAGGTCTTGCATATGTAATCTAGTTCATCATCATTACTAAATACAATTACTTTATCTACATACTTGATAGCTACTAGCATCTGTATACGATCAAGTTGAGAATTAATTGGCCGATCTGAGCCCTTTAATTTCTTAATCCTAGTATCACTATCGATAGCAACAAGCACAAAGCCGCCAAGATCTTTAGCGGCTTTGAGTAGATTTAAGTGTCCTGTATGCAGTACATCAAATGCACCGTTAACAAAAATCTTTTTAGAAGGGTACATCTGAATCCCATTTCATAAAATCATTAACTGCAACTTTACGCTGTATGTCTAATACTTTATCTGCTATGACCTTAGTCTTGGCTTTTCCAATCTGCTTTATGACAGCATCACTGACACAAAGCAGATTAGGCTGTTTGACAGCCCAATCAATGTATTCAGGATCTAATAGAATTACTTTGCCTAGAGTTAATCCAATATACTTACCGAAAGTAATACTGTCGTCTGCCTCCAGAGTCTTTTTCACTTTATCAAATCTGACGGACATATGGTTTACATAGAAGGAGTTTTAGAAACGGGATCTCGCAGAGGATTTTCTGCGGAAGGATTATGCGGAGTACTGTTACCGGGAATAAGTCTATCTACAGGAATATATACAGATCCGTCCTTAGGGTTTGAATTATCAGCCATATTTATTACTTCTTAGGTTTTGGGGGCATCGGTTTCGGAGCACCCGGCTTAGCAGGCATATCACCTGGCTTAGGTTTAGGAGCGAATGGGTTTGGTTTTGTTGCCATAATAATCCTTAATGGAGCGGGATATCAGAATCGAACTGATGACAGAAGATTGGAAATCTACTGTTTTGCCATTAAACTAATCCCGCGTTAAATTTCTAATACAAATATAAATCCGAATTGATCTATACCCCATACTAAATACTCTGTAGCGGGTTCTGGAGGAAATAGAATCATTACTTCCATGCTTGAATATATTACTTGCTGGCTGCGCTTGCTGCTGCTTTAGGGGCAGATGCTTTAGGAGCAGATGCTTTAGCTTTAGGAGCTGAAGCTGTTGCTGCAGGAGCCGAAGCGGCTGCGGGAGCACTAGCGGGGGTAGCAGCCATAGTGGCGATAGAGAATAAACTTAATGCTAATGCTGTGATAAACTTGGTCATAATAGTCCTTAGGGTTAGAGGGGATGGTGGTGATAGTTAGGATCGAACTAACGACAAATGCCGTATGAAGACACTGCTCTACCGTCTGAGCTATATCACCTTTCCAATAAACCCCCCGGTTTGAGCATCACGGCTAGCGGATAGGCTTGGGGGGTGTTATTGGAAAGGGCCAGTATTATTTGATAAGGAACTGGCCAATACCTCAGCTAGGCTGGTTAGGCAGCCATAGCGAAAATGCTATCGTTTGCATTTAAAAGTTTTATGCGATTAACGGTCGTCATCTACCGTGTTGCCGTCTCTACTATCTCACGTTGTCGAAACCTGGTCGGCCCCATCAAAAGCATACCATCTCACAATATACTTTTGGTGGAGCCGGGGGGAATCGAACCCCCGTCCAACATGCCTTCGCTTCGAAGGGATTACAACAATTCTGGCTCCCCGAGAAGGGGTCGAACCTCCGACCAATTGATTAACAGTCAACTGCTCTACCTCTGAGCTATCAGGGAATTGTCTTAGCCTTTATCAAGAATGTCACGAAGCAAGTGCTCAATGTACTTGTTAAAGGTCATATCTGCTTCATGAGCCATAGTCATTAGCTTTAGAGCATCTTTATCGGATATATCTATAGGCACGATAACGCGAGTATCATAGTCTTCGCCAGACATAATACCTTCGATCTTTTGGTACATATCGTTAGTAACGTCTAAGGCAGTATACTCTACATCGTCCCATGCTGTATCGTTCAAGAAACCAAGATCTCGCGCATGTGTGCGATAGGCTTCTAAGTACTCAGGACTGATATACTTATAAGCACGTTCATTGACATAATCACATGCGCTCATTTCGTATACTTCTTGCGTTTCTGTATCATAGACACAGCTAATGGAGTATTGTTCCCAATTCTCGCAGTCTAGGGTCCGGGCATTTGGGCCATAACACTTCCAGAGAAATTCATCTCCGCCAGTAATCTTATATCCGATTGATTCGATAAACTCTTGTAAATACATTTTAGGTATGCTCGATAAATTTGATTTTGGTTTGGTTAATAGCCGCCTGACATATGCTACATGGTTTAGCATATGCCGGACTGCCGTCTTCTTTATATCTAAAGATTACAATTTTACTGGCTTTGTCAATATCCTTGCATTTAATGATTGCATGAATTTCAGCATGAAGAAATACTTTATGTGGTTCGTTTACCTGATTGGCATATTTGGCCTGCATTGGATGAGTCTTAATGTAGGAGTTATTCCCCATACTAAGAACATTACCTTTACGATCATAGATTACTGCTGTTACTGCGTACTTTTTGCTCATAATGGTAGGCCATGAGTGAGTCGAACACTCGTTGAACGATTATGAGTCGTATATTCTAACCGTTGAATTAATGGCCCCTTGATGGGTTTCTCGATTTCTAAGTAATTATTATATACGAAATACTATCTTGATTCAAGTGCAAAATTACGGTAGTGATGGCAGGGGATGATGGACTCGAACCACCGCATGGCGGAATCAAAATCCGCTGCCTTACCAACTTGGCGAATCCCCTACTGTTTCTTAGTATGCTGCGGTTTAGGTTCTAGTGGCACATGGTGTTTATTAATTATTGACATGAAAGAGAATAGTATCACAGCTATGGCAAATATCATCGGTATGCGTTTCATTAATAGACTGTAAGAAAATACGCTACGACTGCAGCTATTCCAAAAGACCACCACGCTAACATTTGTAACTTATCTCTATCGCTTGTTATAGACTCTTTATCTGCTAAATCCTGCTTTTCAATAATAGCTTTTTCTTTTAAGTATTCTTCCCAGCCTGCTTTACCATGTGTTTTAATTATATCAGCTTTTAATGCTGCAGCTGCTGTTGCAGCTTTTTGCTTGTCTAGGAATTGTCTGTAAGCTTTCTGTTCTTGAATGCTACCTAACTGTTCCTCTTTCTTACGTTCTTGCACTCGTTGTTGTTGCTGCGCATTAACAACTTTATGCATACCTACTTGCATATCTTCTACAAGCTTACCTGCTTCTTTGCCAACAGCGATACCTTCTTTAATGGTACCTAATGCGGCTTTGGCTCCGACATTGAATCCGTTTGCATCCATAACCTATCCCCTAGGGAATTAATAATAGTATATGTAATAAGTTTATCAACCCCCTATTTCTCTATTAGATTATATTTGAAGACTTTCCAACATTCTTTCCAAGTCCATTTCATTGATGCAGACTCTACTCTAGAACGTTTTAGTCTCAAACAAATTTTAATGCTATTTTCCAAGTTATCACTCATATGTCCTGTTATACCGTTGACTAATATATCTAAAGGCCCCGACACAGGATATGCTGCTACAGGAGTTCCCATAGCTAAAGCTTCAATAATAACAATTCCAAATGTATCTGAACGACTTGTGAAAACAAATACATCAGAGTTAGCGTAGTACTGTGCTAACTCTTTTCCAGTCTTAACCCCGGTAAAAAATACATCAGGGTATAACTTTTCTAATTCTTTACGATAAGGCCCGTCGCCTACTATGATTTTTTTAGCTTTTGGAAAATCTAATTTACAAAAATCCTCAAGGCCTTTTTCTTTACTTACTCTACCTACGCTTAGTAGTACAACAGTGTTATCTGTTTTATTTCTAATACTACTATCAAAGATAGTTCTATCTACTCCGCGAGTCCACGGTATAATCTGTCCGGTAAATTTATTATCGTAAAGCTCTTTAACCATGGTTTTAGTATTAGTTAATACTTTACCACTGTGTTTATGAAACCATCTAAGATAAGAATATGTCCACGACTCGGGAATGTTATAAATCTTTTTTAGAAACTCTGGAAATTTAGTATGATAACTAGTATTAAATTTCCAATTATTACCCCAACACCATAGATTAGCTGCTAGTCCTATCGGGCCTTCTGTAGCAATATGAATGTAGTCTGGGTTTATGTCTTTTATCTTCTTACCTATTTTCCATGGTAAGGCTAATTTTATATCTGAGTATCCAGGA
>CAZVFG010000103.1:0-4604 GCA_964626125.1 uncultured Methanoregula sp. | reverse complement strand
GGACTCTTCCGACCGATCGCCCCCTGTACTTTGTCTGATTGGGCATCCCCCTCACTTCGAACCCCTGAGCAGGGATGCAAGCCGATCGAGCTGCGAGATATGCACGAGTGCCAGCACTTCGTCATCCGGCTGCAACACTGTTTCGCCGCGTGGAATGATGAGCTCCCCCCCTCTGATGATGGCGGCAAGGACGCATTCATGAGGCAGGTCGATCTCTTTGAGGGCTTTTCCGGCTGCAGCAGCACTCGGGTCCACCCGGTTCCCCACAAGGGAATACTGCCCCCTGCGCAATTTGAGCAGGGTGATCATATCTCCAAGCGACATCTCTTCGGCAATCAGGTGCGCCATCAGGTCAGCCTGATTCAGTGCCACATCGACACCCATCTCCGGCGTGAACAACCACGCATTTCTCGGGTTGTTGACCCGGGCAATGGTGCGGGGTACGTTGAACTCGAACCTGGCAAGACTGGTGATCACCAGATTCGTCTCATCCGCCCTGCTGACCGCTGCCACGACATCCGCCTGCCGGATACCTGCAGCTTCAAGCACACTGGGATCCGTGCCGTTTCCCTGCACGTGCACTTCTGCCGGGAGATTCTCCTGGAGCCGTAAAAATTCCTCCCGGCGCCCTTCAATCACCTTCACATGATGCCCGTCGGCAAGCAGGAGAGAAGCAAGATACGTCCCCACTTTGCCGCCGCCTACAACAAGAACGCGTTTCATACTACCATCACCTCTCAGATCAGCCCCAGCAGCGCTTTTAAGCGATCCATGGAACTTGCTGCAACTACAAGATGGATGACATCCTTTTCCTGGAAGATTGCCCCGAGTGTCGGCATGAAGGTTTTATCATCCCTCGTGATTGCAGCCACAAAAATCTCATTCGGAATTGTCAGCTCAATCACCACCCTGCCGACCAGGTTGGGGGGCACATCCATCTCAACAATACCGACTTCCCCATTTCCCAGCCTTTTTATCGGTTCCAGCGCCGAGAACGTGAGCAGCTCGGCAAACCGCAGGGTCCCCAGTGCGACAGGGGTGACTGTCTGCACGCCAAGTCTCCGGTAGATCTCGGCCTTGAGGGGGTCGTGCACACGGGCAACGACACGCGGGACTTTAAAGACCTGACGGGCGAGCCGGGCTACGACGATATTGATGTCGTCACTGGCAGTCAACGCTGCCAGTCCGTCCGCCCGTTCGATGCCTCCCTTTACAAGAACTTCACGGTCAAGACCGTCACCGCAAATGATCTGCCCCCGGAACGGGGGGCCGAGGCGTTCAAAAGCGGCCGGGTCATTGTCCACAACCGTAATTTCAGATTCATTCTGGCAGAGGGTCTTTGCCAGTTCGGTACCCTGCCTGCCGCAACCAACAATCATGATTTTCATACGATTCCTCCTGGTTTTGATATCGTGTTCATGGTGCGTTCTCGCCTGCGCACATGCGCCTTGCGCAGTTCGTCAGCCAGCAATAATGACGGCGTCCATGCAAACAAAAACAGCCAGTTTTGCAGCGGGAACGCCGCAGTCCCGATCGCCTGCTGGAAGAACGGGACATAGACAATTACCGAGATCAGCAGGAGTTCGGATGCGATACCGATCCAGATCATCCGGTTGCTGAACCATCCCATCGTAAAGACAGAAGTGCGTTCGGTGCGCTGGGCAAAAAGGTTTCCAATCTGGGTGGCAACCACAGCGCCCAGCGCCATCGCCGTTGCGGACTGGTAGAGGATTCCCGTTGAGGGGAGATCCAGCCACTGGCCCCAGTAACCGTTCATCCAGTACTGGAAATAAAATGCTGCCATCGCTGCGAGACTCTGGATCATGCCCAGAAACGCATATGCCCGAAAGAGTAAAGAGCCGGTTAATACATGCTCCCTCAAGTCGCGGGGGGGTCGATCCATCAGCCCGGGCTCAGGGGGCTCGTCTCCAAGTGCCAGCGCTGGCACCATATCGGTTCCGAGATCGATCGCGAGTATTTCCATCACCCCGAGCGCGAGCGGGATCCGCGCGCGGCTCAATGCCCAGAAGAAAAAAGGCACTGCTTCAGGGGTATTGCTGGTAAAGATATAGCAGATGAACTTCTTGATATTGGCATAAACCCCCCGCCCTTCCTCAACTGCGTTGACGATAGAGGCAAAATTGTCGTCGGTCAGGATGATGTCTGCTGCCTCCTTTGCCACGTCGGTGCCGGCAATGCCCATGGCGACACCGATATCAGCTTTCTTGAGCGCAGGTGCATCGTTCACCCCGTCACCGGTGACAGCAACGATATGCCCGATTTCCTGCAGGGCGGTGACCACCCGGAGCTTGTGCTCCGGCGTAGCCCGGGCAAAGATAACCTCATCGTGAAGGGCGGATTTGAGCGTTTCGTCATCCATTGCATCGAGATCGGCACTGCTGATAATGCGGGGTTGTGGCTGCCTGATAATGCCGATGCGCCGCGCGATGCTCTCCGCAGTCAGCCCGTAGTCACCGGTGATCATAATAATGCGGATACCGGCCCGGTGGCACGTCTCGACGGCCTGTGCAACCTCGTCCCGCGGGGGATCCATCATTGCTTCCAGCCCAAGGAAGGTCAGGTCGCATTCGATTACTTCATGCCGGTAGTCAGTCCCATCATCAGGCAGTTCACGAAGCGCAACCGCAAGTACCCGGAGCCCGTTCCGTGCGTACGCGTCATGTGCTGCCATGATCTCCGAGCGGAAATTCTCATCCATGGCTTGGTTTTTTTGGTTCCACCTGACATGGGAACACAGCCCGAGAATCTCCTTGGGCGCCCCCTTGACGTACGCAACCCGGGACAACTGCAGCTGGTGGATGGTGCACATCCTTTTGCGGATCGAATTAAACGGCAGCTCGCGGAGACGGGGCGTACAGCGGACTTCTGCCTCCAGATCAATCCCCGCCTTAAGTGCCGCCACCTTCATGGCTGCCTCGGTACGGTCGCCAAGAACGGTCCAGTGGGGGGATTTTGTATCTGGCGGGATCACCCGTGAATTGTTGCAGAGTCCTCCGGCAATGAGCAGCAGCCGGAGATCGCCATCCACCGCAGCCGGCTCCCCGCCCTCCATGATCCGGCCTTCGGGTCTGTACCCGACGCCGGTCACGGTCAACCCACGGTGAAGGAGCCACAGGTCCCGGACGGTCATCTCGTTCTGGGTGAGTGTCCCGGTCTTGTCCGTGCAGATCACGGTCGTGCAGCCAAGGGTTTCGACCGCTGAAAGCCTTTTTATCAGCGCGTTGCGCCGTGCCATACGCTGCGTGCTCCTTGCAAGCGACAGGGTTACCAGCGGCAGCATCCCCTCCGGCACAAACGCAACGACCATCCCCATGGCAAAGATGAAGCTCTCGGCAAGGCTCACCCCGACCAGCACTGCGGCAAGCAGGAAAAAAATAATGCCGATACTGCAGGCAATGATGGTCACCACTTTTGTCGCAAATGCCATTTCTCTCTGCAGCGGGCTGAGCTCTTCTTCAACCATCTGGGTCATGTTGGCAATCTTTCCAAATTCGGTTGCCATCCCGGTGGCAAAGACAACCGCCTTTCCCGTGCCGGATGTGACACTTGTGCCAGCGAACACCAGATTGGGCATTTCGGCATAGGCAAGGTCAGACTGCAGGATGCCGTCACTTGTCTTTCGTATCGCGTGTGATTCTCCGGTAAGGGTCGACTGGTCAATCCGCAGTTCGGAGACCTCGACAAGACGGCCGTCCGCTGAGATGCGGTCGCCTTCGGACAGCAGCATCACGTCCCCTACAACAAGTTCTTCTGCAAAGATGCGCCGGTCCTCACCATCACGCAGCACACGTGCATACGAAGGGAGAAGTTTTTTTAACGCTTCGGTCGCCTTTTCAGCACGGTACTCCTGCCAGAACGAGAAGACTCCGTTGATGACGTTGACCATCCAGATAGCAATGCCGAGCTGGGGCATCTGGGCGATGAATCCGACCGCACCGCCGATCCACAGCAGGATCGCCATCATGTGCGTAAAATTTGCAAAAAACTTTACAAGGAGGGGTTTTCCCCTGACCTCGCGGATGACATTGCGTCCAAACCGCCCGAGGCGTATCTCAGCTTCTGCCTGGGTCAGCCCGGACGAACCCGTTGAAACAGTTCTGTAGACTTCCGGGACCGTGAGGGCGTGAAGGGATTCGTTTTTTTCTGTTTTTAGGGGTTTATCTGATCTTCCCTTCGTACACGGTCACCTGCTTTGTTCAAGGGGATGATTCTTTTTAACGCGCTGAACAGGTTTGGGATGTTCCGGTTGCCCTGTCACAACCCATGCATCAGGTTATAACAAGCGGCGTGCAGGTATGGTTGAGTCACCCACTTGTCCTTGTAGCAGGACTTCCAGTTTATAGTTAAATACTTTCCATCTCACTGAGCACCACAGCATCGTTGAAAAAGTCTACAGTTACATACCTATTGGCAAGAACATATATTCTTTGGAAAAGACTCAAAGAATTAATTATTACCAAGAGGTTTTACGAAATGGAGTTCAAAGGCAGCAAAACCGAGAAGAATGTGCTCGCTGCATTTGCCGGCGAGTCACAGGCACGGAACCGGTACAGCTTCTTTGCGAGCGCGGCAAAGAAGGAAGG
>CAZVFG010000102.1:0-4604 GCA_964626125.1 uncultured Methanoregula sp. | reverse complement strand
TCCGGTGCACTTTCGGATTCTGACAGGATCCTTGGGGGGCCACAGGCATGATCCGGTTATCCGGTGTATCCAGAAAATTTGGCGAACGCGAAGTCGTGAGCGGGATCGACCTCGAGATCCGGCGGGGAGAGATCTTCGCGATTATCGGCCCCTCCGGCAGCGGCAAGACCACCCTGTTGCGGCTCATAGACCTTCTCGACCGCCCTACCCGCGGCTCGATCATGTTTGAGAATTCTTCGACCGATGGTCCGGAACACGAACGCCGTGCGGTACGCCGGCGGATGGCGATGGTCTTCCAGAAGCCCGGTGTGCTGAACGCGACCGTCGGGCAGAACATCGCGTTCGGGCTCCAGTTCCGCGGGATGCAAAAAAACAGGATCCATGAACGCGTGACATCGGTGCTGGAGATGGTCGGGCTCTCCGGCTTATATGAGCGGCGGGCACTTACCCTCTCCGGTGGCGAGATGCAACGCGTTGCGATCGCCCGTGCGATTGTTACCGGGCCGGAAGTGCTCCTTTTAGACGAACCCACCGCAAACCTCGACCCGCTCTCCACCGACATCATCGAAAACCTCATTATTCGGGTCAACCGCGAAAGGAAAACCACTGTCATCATTGCCACCCATGACATGGGGCAGGGGCAGCGCCTCGCGGGACGGGTTGGCGTTATGATGGAAGGACGGCTTGTCCAGGCGGGTGAAATCTACGACATTTTCCACCATCCTGTAAACCGGGCTATCGCGACGTTTGTCGGTATTGATCCCATCCGTCACGGCATTGTACAATCAAATGACCACAACCTCGCTACAATTGCACTGCAGGGCGTGAGTATCCAGGCAGTCACCGCGATTGAGAAAGGACGGCCGGTGGCACTCTGCATACGGCCGGAGGAGGTGACGATCTCGCTGCCGGATACCTGTGCCCCTGCCAGCAGCGCGAGGAACTGCCTTGCCGGCACCATTACCCGCCTCGTGCCCTATGGCCCCTTCACCCGCGTGCATGTTGACTGCGGTGTACCGGTGACGGCACTCGTAACCCGGCAATCGAGCGAAGAACTCAACCTTACCACGGGTGCCCGGGTGAATGCGACCATAAAAGCCACTGCGATCCACGTGATCCCTGATCAGGAACCTGAAAGTCCATCGCCTCATGGAACGAAGGATTTTCAGTGACATACCTCCCCATGTTCATGGCACAACCGGATGTATGAGAGCCAGGTTCCGGATATTGCATTTATAATATAATTTTTTGCCAGTGCCATCAGGTAAATACCACCGGATCATACCATTCCATGGAATGCAGTGTACAATCCTCGCGAGCGGGAGCAAAGGCAACTGTCTTGTGATCGAAGGGGCTTTTGGTTCCCTGCTTGTTGATGCCGGTTTATCCTCAAAAGAGATCATGTCCCGTCTCACCCGTGCCGGGAAACGACCCGATGATATACGCGCGATCCTCGTAACCCATGAGCATGCGGACCATATTTTCGGGGTCGACGTCCTCTCCCGAAGGCTCAATGTCCCGGTCTATGCGACCGGGGGGACACTGCACGACTTTTTGGTACACCGCAGGAGATCGACACGCCCCATCGAAACACACACCTGCCGGTACAACAGCGAATTTCATATCGGCGATTTTATGATTGAGCCGTTCGCCACCTCGCATGATGCGAATGAGCCATGCGGGTTCTGCATCAGGGAAGACGACATCAGGATTGGGTGTTGTACTGACACGGGCATCGTCAGTTCAAAAATGCTGTCGCTTTTACAGCGATGCGACGGGCTTATGCTCGAAAGCAACCACTGTCCGGTCATGCTGAAAGAGGGGCCTTACCCGGAATCCTTAAAGCGGCGCATACGGTCAGCACGGGGGCACCTCTCCAACGACGGGGCGGCACAATGCCTCAGGACACTGGGGAGAGATGTGCACACGATCATACTCGGGCATGTAAGCGAGGTGAACAATACCCCGGAGAAAGTGAGGATGAGCGCCCGGGACGGGCTCGGCCTCATGTATGAAGAGACCTCCCTGATTGTCGCAACGCAGGACGGGACATCTGGCATCCTTCCCCAAGTGATGAGCCTCTGAGGGGGGCATGAGAATTTTTTTTATCGAAACCTTATGCTGTTTTAATCTTCAACAGCTTCATGCAGTACTGGTCGAGTGAATCGATCAATACTTTTTTTGCTTTTTTCACTTTTTTCTGGTCATCCGAGAATAAATCGTGAACCACATAATCCAGCATCGTCGCATAGAAATGGTGGGAACCAAATTTCTGTTTGATCTCATCAAGACAGGCAAGTGCTTCGTGCTGTTTACCACTCATCAGTTCGAATGCAAAATCTGATAAAAGGAGAACATTTGAGGGAAAATTCTTGGAAACCGCAAGGGAGCGGAACCTGGAGTAGGTTTCACTGCGTGCGGTCATGACCGCGAGTTTAAGACCGTAGTACACCGGTTCAATATCATCAGGAAACTGCTGGGTCATCTGTTTGACAACTCCCGCCAGCCCGCCGGCGTCCCGCTGTTCAAGCTTGAGGTGGTACATCTCCCGCAGGAAATGCATATCGTTACAAAACCGCTCGATCGCGATCGTCAACAGTTCTTCCTTTATATCGGCGTTCCCGTCTTTTGTCGCTTTCTCAAGCCCGATTCGCAGAAATTCCCGCTCGTTCGGAAACCACTCAATCGCATGATTCAGCATGAACCAGAAGATCTTGGTGATCCGCGGGTCTTCTGCCACATCATAGTTCTGGAGACGGTTCAGCGGAGGTTTCAGGTGGACGAGTTCGATCATCTGCTCCCGTGCGGCAAGCGCGAGATCGTTGGGCCGGGCGGATGGTGCATTCTCTTCACTTTTCATCTGCTGGGTCGAGAGCATATAGTAACAATAGGCAATTGCCGGGCAGATAATAGCGTCAACGTTCTGATACCTTTTGATCTGTTCAATTGCCTCAGTAAATCTGCCATCGGTCACCATCCGCAGCCCGAGAATGATGTCGTAGATCGCCCTGCCCTTCTTGCCCCGCTTGTTGCGCATGGCATAGTCAAACAGTTTTTCAACCGCAGTGATGTCGCTTGACTTTTTGCTGGTTTCCAGCACCTTCATCGTAATGGAGTTGATGAACTGGTCATGTACCTCTTCTGCTAGCTCCGGCAGCGAATTGTCAAGCGTGGTAGCAACCTGTCCAAAAAAGACCGGGATATTTACATCGATCTTGTCGATATTTTTTTCAATGTAATCAAAAAATTCCAATTTGAGCTGGATAGTCTTTGCCTTGAGGACCGCATCCGGTTGCCACTCCTCAGCCATATACTAGAATTCCTCTTGTACTGTAATAAGTTTTTAGAGAACAACGGGATCACAGAAACAAGGGAATTTTTACCACCATTTCGGGCATCTGATGGCCCACCATCCGGAGTGATATCGGTAATTTAATTTCGTTTAACGGAGATGAGAGAAAAGACGCTATGCTCTTTATTGAATTTTCACGCTGCTGCGAACGGCTTGAGGGGCTTTCGGGCAGGCTTGAGATGATCGATGTGATCAGCCAGGAGATTCCCAACCTTTCGGCTGACGAACTCCCGATTTTTGTCAGGTTTGTGATGGGCAGGATCTTTCCTGACTGGAGCCAGACACAGCTGGGTATCGGGCCAAACCTCCTGTACGAGGCGATAGCGTATGTAGCCGGCACAAAAAAGGAGGAGGTCGTGGAAAAGATCAATGTGACCGGCGATGTGGGGAAAGCGGTGGAGGAACTTCTCTTAATAAAATCCCAGACCACGTTTTTCCATGAGGAACTCGACCTTGCGAGGGTGTACCATGAACTCATGACAATCGCCTCACAGGAGGGGAAAAAATCCCAGCGGGAGAAACTCCTCCTGGTGCGCAAGCTGCTTGGCAACGCCCATCCGCTTGAAGGAAGGTACCTTGCACGGATCATGCTCGAGGAACTCCGCATCGGGGTGGGCGAGGGCAGCGTGAGGGAAGCCATCGCAAAGGCCTTCCATGTCGATGCGGGACTGGTTGAGCATGCGATGCAGGCATTGAACGATCTCGGCGAAGTGGCACGGCTCGCAAAAATTGGTCCCGACGCCCTCAAAGACGTCCATATCACGCTGTTCCACCCGGTGCGGATGATGCTTGCGCAGTCGGGTACAATCCCTGACATGATCAAAGAGCATGGGGAGGTTGCTGCCGAGTTCAAGTATGATGGATCGAGGTTCCAGTTCCACAAGAAAGGCAACTGGTGCAGGATGTATTCCCGCAGGCTTGAAGATGTGACCGGGGCACTTCCGGATGTCATCGCACAGCTCCTTGGGGCAACCGATCATGACCTCATCATTGACGGGGAGGTGATCGCCATCAAAGAGGGGCGCCCGATGCCATTCCAGTCAGTTCTGCGGAGGTTCCGGAGACGGCACGATGTTGCCGGGGCAAGCGAGGAGATCAAACTGGTTCCACATGTCTTTGATATCCTGTACCTTGATGGTGAGACCCTGATCGACCTTCCATTGTCCGAGCGGAGGGGAAAACTCGAACGGGTTGTAAAATTTTTCCTTGCCCCGCAGGTCATCAGCAATGACCACAACGTCATCGAACAGAC
>CAZVFG010000101.1:1783-4632 GCA_964626125.1 uncultured Methanoregula sp. | reverse complement strand
CAGGTATTTTTCCGCTAGCCATCCTAGTACTAAGGTATGAGCGATTCGTCAATCCTCATCGGCACAGTCAGTGTCGAAAACATCATCGCGTTTATGCTGGTGGCCCTTGCGGTCTTATTCGCGGCTTACCTCGTTTACAAAGCGGTGAAAGCTGTTCTCGCCCGGTACACGACCCGGTCGGTCGCCCGCTGGACTGCACGGTTCGCAGGGTACCTTGTCCTGCTTGTTGGGCTCTACTGGATCGACCTTGTGTTCCTGGGGTTTGACATCGAGGCAACGATTGCGTCGCTGGGAATTATCAGCATCGCGCTCGCGTTCGCTTCCCAGCAGATCATTTCCAGCCTGCTTGCCGGGTTTCTGATCGCGATCAACCGCACGATCGCTCTCGATGACTGGGTGGAGGTCGGCGGGGACCCCGCCACCGGCATCTCGCAGGTGAAGGACATGACATTCACCCGTACCATCCTGAAGGACCGGGACGGCCGGGTCTTCCTGATGCCAAACTCCACCCTGCTCTCGTCAAAGATCGTAAACTATTCAAAATCCGGATTTATCGAGATCCCGCTCAACCTGATCCTCCCGGTCACGATCCCTTTTACCAGGGTACGGGACACGTGCCTGTCAATCCTGTCCGAGAACCCCGATATTCTCCCAAACAGACAATCCGTGGGTTCGGCGGCAAAACCGAGTATCCGCTCTTCATTCTTCTTCCAGGGTTACAGCCGGATCGGTAAGAGAACGGACCTGCTCACACCACGGGTACTCTTTACCGGGATCACAAACCAGGGGAACGCGGTCAGCATCCGGTTCTGGATCCAGGATATCGTCAGGCGCGAAGAGATAGCATCCGCTGTGCTTGCGGAAATTTCAAAACGGTTGATGCCTGATACAATTCAGTGAGGGAACCCGATGACTGCACGAATTCTTGTCGCGTATGCATCACGGAAAGGGTCAACAGCCGAAATCGCTCAGGCGGTCGGAAAGGAACTGGTATCAGCAGGGTACACCGTTGACGTTGCCGACATGAACGCGGTGTCCTCGCTTGAAGGCTACGATGCGATCGTGATTGGCTCGCCGGTCTACATGGGGCACATTGTCAAAGATGTTGAGAAATTTGTTGCACAACACCGCACCAGGCTTGCAAAACTACCGGTCGCCGCCTTTGCCGTCGGGATCGCCCCGGTGGCACCTGATATAGAACCGGTCGATAACGTCCTTGATGATCTCAAACGGGCGCTGTCACCCGTACAACCGGTCGCAACCGCAGTCTTTGCGGGGAGGCTCGATCCGGAAAGGATGTCCTTTGTCGAGCGGCAGATGGTCAGGATGCTCAAAGTCAAGACCGGCGACTTCCGCGACTGGAACGCGATCGCGGCGTGGGCGAGGGATCTGCCGGGGAAGATGGGGGTGTGAGAGAGGAGATCAAACCGGAACAGGAACCTGTTTTGCCGGGGATTTTGCAGGAAATATACTGTTAACAGGGCCAAGGACGGTAAAGAGCAGGATTGGGAGATCGTACAAAATCAAAAAGAATGCAATGATATCATTACTAAGGACTGAATTCCGGCGCTTCTTTTGACAGGAAATAGCCAAGAACCGTCCTGATAACCACGACGACGGCAAGGTTGATGAGGTCCTGCTGGGTCGGGGAGAGCAGCGTGGCAAGGATATCTCCCGCAATGAGAAATTCCAGCCCGAAAACAATTTTATCAGTAAATTCCCGCCGGATCTGGTTAGAGGTGAATGCCGGCTTTGAAAATTCAAGGAGGAGAACCCTGATTATCGCCCGGAATCCCCCGTAGATGATCAGGACTGCACCTGCAAACCCGAGAACGACCGCACAGATATGGATGATATCGAACATCGTGGGAAAATCCATACAGAAACAGGATCACAATAGAGTATGAACCTTGGGGTTCGACCGGCATAACGGTCTGATCTCACGGCGAGGGTGGTGGAGCGTACGAAGTTCTGTCGGGTGACTCCCGCGAACGGGACGCAATCGCGGCGTGGGTGGAATAGATCGCCAGGGATGGCAGGATCAGTCCTGTGCTGGCAGCTTGGGCAACCTTCCCCTGAAGTGCCAGAAGACAAGCGCCGGCACGACATACGCAACCGCTGCAAACTCCTCGAACTCGACCGGCATCATCGTGCCCGCCCGGTCTTTACCGGTTCACCGGTTCAGCACGATGTGTCGCTAGATCCTAAGTCGAGATCACTTGGGATCCGCGTATATCTCTTCGGATTTTCGTCAAATTGCTTTTTGCAATAGTTCGAGCAGAGAAAATACTCCTTGTCCCTGTACAGGCTTTTGAACCGGGGGTTCTCCTCATCAACCCACGCTAAACAAACGGGATCGTGTGCCATCCTAACAACTCCGTGCTCACCACGTAATTCGCATGTGTGCCCTAAAAATGTAGTGTACTTGAACGGGAGCAGTGCCAACGATTCCGGTCTGCCGGAAACAGAGGGGAGGATTTGTCCAGTACAAGGGTTCATCCGGTATCGACAAGGACCTTGTCCCCATCGATGCGCACGGGATATGTTGTTAGCGGGCGCGGCGGCCGGGCCTTCGCGGCATAGGTAAGCAGAGTACCAGAGAGATCCGTCCACCGGATGACAGCTCCGTCCCGGATATCAAACCGGGAGTTGTGCATCGGGCAGGTCAGGACCGTTCCCTGCAGCGTCCCCTCCGAAAGGTCAGCCTGCAGGTGGGGGCAGAGCGCGCCAGTTGCATACAGTCTGCCCTGTACCTTTGCGAGGAGGATCGCACGGTCACCGATAACCACTTTTTTCATCGTACCGTTGTCTATGTCGGAGACTTTTGCCACTTCCACAAATCCGGTCAC
>CAZVFG010000101.1:0-1683 GCA_964626125.1 uncultured Methanoregula sp. | reverse complement strand
GTCTGGACGATCTTCAGGCTCCCTGCCCATGCCCGCTTGCAGGGCACTGAATCCACGCTGATCCCGACCGGTACGGTATTTTGCGATGCAAGGGCCTCGCGGTTCTCCTCCAGCGACTGCATCTGGGCTGCGCAGTACTCGGTCCAGGCAAGGGGATGGAACGAGAGGAGGATCCGCTTCCCTGCCTGTTCATAGAGGTCGAAGGTATGGTCGTTCTGGTCTTTTAGCGAAAAGTTCTGTGCCGGGTCACCCGGCTGCACGATACGCACCTGCTCCATAGTGTCTCACGGTACTTTGTCTCCCCGTGTTCAAAAAGCATCAGTCTTTGGATAGATCTTCTGCCATGCGGTCCTCCCTGCCGGCAGCACACGGACGAGGTATTTGCGTACGTGATGAAAAACAAGAGGGTGATGCCCCGGACTGTGCCCTGGACTGCACTGCGCTCCGCGATCGGGTTGATGCCGGAAGAGCCGGAATCGGGGGCAGTGATGAAGGACGGGGAGCTGAAAGAAAAAAGTGGATATTATATCTTGCGCAGTTCACGTTCTGAACCGTTGATACAATAGTACGCATGCCTGAGGCCAATCATCGGAGTTATCGGGCACGTCGGACAGAGACAGGCCTTCTTGGTGAGTGTGCAGGCGCTTTTACCGGTCGCACAGTACAGCAACTCCGTCTTTGCCTTTGCGCAGTCATGGTAGGTCGGACATTTCGCACAGATGCACAATGCCCGGTTCTTGCCCATCATCGTCGTGCGTTCTGCATCGGTCATCTTTTTTGTGTTCTGGACCATTTCCTCGAATTTATCCATACAACACCTCCGTCCGATAAACAGGGACATCTGCATATTTCCTGCACGGGAATAATAACCCAGCTATTCTTTTTACCCAAGTGCGGACAGGATGATCATGATGGCATCCTGACGGATCGACCCGCGACAGGCACTTTCACGTAGGCATCATCCCGTCTTTTCGCGGATCTGCGTGAGGCGCTGCTGTACCAGGGTAACGAGGTCTTCGAGCCGTGCACACTGGTTGATCTCGTCAGCGCTGATGAAAACAAAGAGGTCGTTTCCGGACTGCAGGAATACGGCAGGAAAGGGTGTGGTACTGGTCCGGAACTCAGCAAGAAATTCGTCGCGGGACAGGAACCTCGCCGGTATGTCAAGGGCATGGGCAAACCGCCTCCATTCCTTTTTCATGCCAATCGGGCTGAACGTCAGCGCAAGCAGGCCACAGGTTTCCTTCCCGGGCATCGCCATCCTCATATGGTCATTTGTTTTCGGGAGTGTCTCACTGTCAACATTGTACACAAAGACAAGAGACCGTCCGGGCTGCATACCAAAGCCACTCTCCCTCTCAGGCTTTAAGCATTGGGATCGTGCAGACACTTCCACGGCACCAATACAGCATATCCTGGTGTGAACGACGACGATGAAAAAAAGTTGTTGAGGAAAGACACAGGTGATTGTCTGGAATTCCACCCACTAAGCTGCCTTTTCATGTCTTCCTTCCCGTGATCACAACAAAAATCCGGTTCCGGTACACGACATCCACATCGAGAAAACCGCAGTCCTTCAGCCATCCAAGCTGCACCGAGAGCTTCGCGTTCCGGTCCAGCGTAGCCCGCCGCTTCAGGATCTCTGCCTGCTCGTCCGTGCCCAGCGGACCGTTCCGGATAAAC
>CAZVFG010000100.1:0-4707 GCA_964626125.1 uncultured Methanoregula sp. | reverse complement strand
TCCTTATTGAGGAATACGAAAAGGAGGGATTCTGTGTGAATTTTTTCCGGTCATGCGGGAATGTGGCACCGGGGGTCAGCCGCTGGGTATTTGACCTGATCAAGTCTGATCCCTGACGATCTTTGTTCTCTGTGACAATCGCCTGAAAAAAGGCTTTTTTGTAATTTGCATCCTGCTTCGCATACCCGCATCAAAAAAACCATTGCACCGTTGCGTTGCGACATGTTCTTTTCTTCTTGGTTTTCCCGGCCTCCGTGAACTCAGAAAGCTCGATACCAGGAAAAATTGTCCGTCAGAGTGGCAGGTACTACCAATCCTTTCCAAAAAACCAGTAGATCGTTACCAGAATCGTAAATCCGGCAATGGAAAGAAAAAAGAATGGCATATATTCCCGGTTCTTAAAAGTCCTGATCGCAGCATCCAGTATCAAAGCGATCCCGATCAGAATCATGATGGTAATGAGCAGTTTATTTTTCGAAAGTCCGCTCAGCCAACCAGACACGGGTATACCAAACCTTTTCAATATGCATGAATGATTCTAATATTTTTTTATTGAACAAGGAAGCAGTTGTACCAGACGGTTTTGAAGAGATCATTGTCTTTCTATCATGTGGTGCAGAGGCATAGGTATGAATGCCATGGTGGGATCGCGTTCGGCCTGCCTGTCACTCAAATTCTAATTTGACATGATAATGCAGCATGCGCGCACCACCGGCGGAATGAATACAGCAGCGTCGTGCCGGCTTCCTCCGCCGGCCAATCAAAAAATAACCACGGACGAAGATGCCGTCGGATTACAATCTCCGATCTGGTAAAATACTACTTAAAAATAAGGATTCGATGATCCCGCCAATTATAACAATTTTTTCCCGGCTGACGCTCCCGGCATACATTCGAAGGCCTCGGTTATCTTCATAATGAGCAGGGATTTTGCCGGAAGACCGGGTTTTTTATCAAGCACCATTTTCCTCATTTTCTCGTAATCGTCACCGCTTGTCTTCACTTCGATGGTGCCCTTGATCTGGAAGCACTTCTTGGCATCGGAATCATAGATATATATCGCGGCATGGGGGTTTTCCTTTACATTTGCGAGTGTTTTTTGCATAAAGTTGTCTGCCAACCAGATCGTATCGTCCTTTACCAGGACAACAAAGGCTATCGGCGTGACATTGGGGATCCCTTTTTTTGATGCAGTGGCAACCGGGAAGAGCTTCACTTTTGAAAAGAGATCCTTCATCTCTGCAGTTAATGCGACCATGTTTCACCTCACCTCACTAACGGACATTGAATGCCGTTATCCTTTCATGGTGTGTTATAAGGTTTATTTTTTACGTTTGGGTGGATTTTTTAGCAAACGACCTTCTCCATTCAAAGTCATCCGAAAATAAAAAAGGTCATCCCGGCAAAGAAATTCAGACGTATATTTTTATTGGCATATGCATGGAATGCCATCCAAAACCAGTGAGATATTTCGAATTTTTTAAAATTTCACCGTCGTATCGAATGGAAAATTATAAAGAGATACAATCAAAATCGAAATATGATGTGCGCAAATTTTTTCAGTCGCTTGATAAAACCAAAACCCCATATTGTCCAGAGTCCTCCTCCTCCTTCAATCATCCACGGCCCCGGCATGATGTTTCCGGAATATAAAAACAAGCCCTATTTTATCGTGGCATCAGTTGAGATGGGAAATACAACCACCAAATGCATCCTTACCGGGGTTAATCTCGAGACGGGCATGTCGTACGTGATCAATAAGCATGTGAGCATGTCCCGTGATATCCGTCCGCCTAAACCCGGAGAAACCATATTTGGCGAGACGCTGGACGGCACCGAGCTGACACGGGAATCGGTGACCGAGCTTGTGCGTGACACCCTCATCAAGTGCCATGAAGAGGCACATCTCGATGTGAATACGGATCTTGATTTTGTTGTCCGGAGTACCGGGGTTGTCGCGGCGATGGAGTCCCCCGACCAGATCGGGGATTTTGTTATTGCCCTTGCAAATGGTTGTCTGATTGCAGGTGTCCCTCCGCGAAAGATGACGCCCCCCATGTCCAAGGAAAACCAGTCTGAGAAACTCCAGCCCCACAGTTTTGCTGACAAAGTGGTTTTTGTCGGTGCGGTTGCGGGGGTTATTCCTCCTGTTGGTTCGACAGGTGTCGAGATGGTCGCCAATGAGATGGAGGGGGAACTTGCGATGGCAGGTATTAAGGAAGGAGCAAAATGGACACCGGTCGATTTCCGAAACCCGTGCATTTCCATCGATTTCGGCACGACACTGGACGGCAGGATCACAAGTGACGTCACAAAAGACGCCCCCAATCCCTTTGCCAAGACTATCGGCAACTTCTGCGGACTCGCCGGCGCCATTCCTGACGCCATCGTCCGTGGGACCGGGCTGGTCCACGAAAGGACAGGCACGGCTCTCGATGTCTTTGGTGAACACAGCATTACCGGTGGATTGTTCAGGGGCGGCAACAAAAAAGTCGTTGACGAGTATATTGATCGCTGCCATAAACATATCGATATCAGGATTGTCCCTCCGGAACGCAACCGGTTTGGCCGGGTACCGGTGAATGCAAAACTCGCAATCGAGTCAGGGATTGCGATGATCGGATCTGATTGCGGGACAAACAGCAGTGAACTTGATGACCTTGTCGCTATCGGATCCGAATTGTATAAAAAATACAACCTTGCCACCCTCAACGAGGTTGTTGACCGCGTCTGTGCACGCATGGCATTGCGGCTGATCGATGTGGCAACACAACAGAACCTTGTCCCAAAAAATTCGTCGATCGGGTTTACCGGACGGGCAGCAATATCAGGTCGAAAACCCGATTATATCCTTGAAGGAATTGTTGAACGGAATCTCTTTGATAATCCCAACGATCATATTGTCTTTGTTGATGACGGGCTTGCCCGCGGGGCTGCTCTCATGGGCCGGTGTATGAATTCGCTGGGAAAGCCCAAAAATCCCATCGGGGGAGTACGGGGCGGACCCTGTATCATGAGCCGGCGGATAAAGATTGGAAAATAAGAAAGGAGAAATGTATGACAGACGAAGAACTGTTTGATGTGCTGATCCCTCCCGGGGTGCCACGGTCGATCATCCGGGAAGTGGTACAAAAATTTGATGTTAACCTGGTTGAACGCAGGGAACGAGTACGGTTCGCAAACATGGAAGGCGATGAACGCGACCTCCTTGCATTCCGCGGCAAACGGGAGATTGTGGAGCAGGTTGAAAAATACATGCTCCAGCGGCTTGAAGATTTTATCAGACCATCCTGATCTTTTTAGGGAATCTCTTCTCTTTTATTCAGGAGCGATAGTAAGAGCGCTTTCTGGGCGTGTAACCGGTTTTCCGCCTCTTCCCAGACAAGGCTCTGGTTTCCATCAATGACTTCATCGCTGATCTCTTCGCCACGGTGAGCGGGAAGGCAATGAAGAACCCGTGCATCCGGAGATGCAAGCTTTACAAGGCGTTCATCCACCATATATCCCCTGAATGCCCTGACCCTCTCTTCGCGCTCGTCCTCATCACCCATTGATACCCACGTATCGGTGACAATCACGTCCGCATCTCTTGCGGCATCCTCCGGAGAACGGGTAATTCGGATCCTGCCCCCGATCCCTCTGGCTTGGTTGAGGATTTTTCTTTTAGGCCCATACCCTTTCGGACTTGCCACCGCAACTTCCATGCCGGTTAAAGCGGATGACAGGATCAGGGAATTGCAGACATTGTTCCCATCGCCGATCCATGCAATTCGTAATCCTCCGAGGTGCCCGAAATGTCCGCTGATCGTCATGATATCTGCCAGGATCTGGCAGGGGTGTTCCCGGTCAGACAGCCCGTTGATGACGGGTATGGTTGCATAATGCGCAAACTCTTCGATGGTGCTGTGCCGGTACGCACGGATCATCACCGCGGATACATAACGGGACGCAACGCGTGCCGTATCCCGTATCTCCTCACCTCTCCCGATCTGCAGGTCGCGTGTTGACAGAAAAAGGGCATGGCCCCCCAGTTCATTCATCCCGACTTCGAATGAGATATGGGTCCTTGTCGAGGACTTCTCGAAGATCATGGCAAGACTTTTTCCCCGCAGCACTTCATGGGGCGTTCCTGCGGCACGCAGTTTTTTTAAGTGATTCGCGTCAGACAGGATGTGTCCGAGCTCATCCTCCGTAATATCAAGAATCGAGATAAAATCCTTCGTCATCGAAGCTCCTTCATGTGATTGCATCGTTTGTTCAAAAGACTGGTTGTACCAATATCCCTCCGGTGTCTGACATGACCCTGTACTGATGATGCCGCATCCTCCGCGCTCTTCTCTGCCTCCTCAAGAGTCGGACCGGTGCCGACAAAGGCTAACGTCCGCGAGGTCTGTGTGAACAACCGGCCGTCCCGTTCATCGACATTGGCATAGTAGAGCAACGCGGTATCGGGTTTGCCAATCGTCAGGTTATCTCCCGCATTCGGGGCATCGGGATATCCCTCAGGAACGATATACTTGCAGACTGTCGCTGCGTTTTTAAATCTTACATCAGCAGAAAAAAGCGAACCCTCCGTGATTCTGGCAACCGTATCGGCAAAATCGGATATCAGGATGGAGAGGACATTCATCGCCTCGGGATCTCCGAACCGTGCATTGAACTCAATTACTTTTGGTCCTTCTGCCGTGTTCATGAACTGACCGTACA
>CAZVFG010000099.1:0-4710 GCA_964626125.1 uncultured Methanoregula sp. | reverse complement strand
GTCGGCTGGATCATCATCATCCTCGGCATCCTTTCCATGGTGGTCGGGGTCACGATGGCCATTCCCCAGAAAGACGTGAAGCGCCTGATGGCGTACCACGCGATCTCCCAGACCGGGTATATGCTCCTTGGCGTCGGTGTCGGGCTCGCCGTGCTCGGCAATACCGCACTCACCAGCGCATTCGGGTTTATGGCGATGGAGGGGGGCATCTTCCACATCTTCAACCACGCGATGTACAAGGGGCTCCTCTTCCTGACCGCAGGGGCGATTTTCTACCGGATCGGCACGCGTGACCTGAACAAGATGGGCGGGCTCGGGCACAATATGAAGTACACCATGATCTTCTTTGTCATCGGAGCTCTCGCGATTGCCGGTATCCCGCCCTTCAACGGGTTTGCCTCCAAGCTGATGATCTACGAGTCCGTCTATCTCTTCAACCCGCTGCTCGCGATCATCGCGATGGTGGTGAGCATCCTCACGCTTGCCTCCTTTGTCAAGGTCTTCCATTCGATATTCATGGGGCCGAAGCTGCCGGAATACGCGGATGTGAAAGAAGCCCCGCTCCCGATGCTGATCGGCATGGGCATCCTTGCCGCAATCGTCATCCTTTTTGGCCTGTTCCCGCAACCGGTGGTGGACGGGATTGTCGCCCCTGCCGCCCATGCACTCGTGGACCAGGGTGGATATATCGCTGCAGTGCTGGGGGGTGCCTGACATGGATCTGCTTTCGCCGGTGCAGACCGGATACGGTGTCTGGGCCCCTCTTGCGTGGCTGATCGCATTCGTGGTTGTCACCATCGTTGTGTACCTGATCTGGAACATGGGGGAATCTTCCTACAAGAAAGGTACCGATCAGGGCCGCCCCTACCTCTCCGGCAATGCGGAGCCGGAGAAGGGGGCCGTCCATATCAGGGCGAGCAACCTGTACTGGGGCTATCTGCAGGCCCTTAAAAAATATTATGACACCATCGTTCCCGTGCACACCGGGGTATTAACCGATTATATGGTCTGGTTTGTTGCAGTAACCGCGTTGCTCCTCGTACTGGTAGGGGTGCTTTCATGAAACTGACAAAATCCTTCAACCGCTCGCTCTGGGTGTTCCACCTTAACACCGGGTCCTGCAATGGCTGCGAGATCGAGATTGTGGCTACAATAACACCGCGCTACGACCCCGAACGCTTCGGCATGAGGCTCGTGGGGTCACCAAGGCATGCCGATGTGCTCCTGGTGACCGGGCCCGTGACAAAAAAGATGGCATCCCGGGTCCGGAGGGTGTACGAGCAGGTGCCTGATCCAAAGCTGGTCATGTGCATCGGGACGTGCGGGCAGTCCGGCGGTGTCTTTTATGACTCGTACAACCTCGATGGCCCGATCGACCAGGTGCTCCCCGTGGATGTGTATGTGCCCGGCTGCCCTCCCCGTCCGGAGGCAATCATTTTCGGGGTCGCCAAGGCATGGGAGAAACTGGAGCGTCTGGAGGCGATGCAATGAACGAAACACCCCACCGTACCCCGCAGGAGATTATCGATCTCTACAAAACCGAGTTTGGCGCAGGTATTCTGGATGCCAGGATCACCGAGCGCGGGGAAGGCGTCCACAAGACAAAGGGCTACAATATCTGGATCCGTCTCGAGAAAAACCTCCTGCGGCCCGCGATCAAAAAGCTCATGGATATCAGGTTCCCGCATTTCGCGGTGATCGCAGGCAGCGACCTCGGTGATGAGATTGAACTCCTCTACATCCTCTCGGTCTTTTATGGCACAAAATTCGGCGAGTATATGGTAACTTTCGGGGTGCGGCTCCAAAAGAGCGACCTGACCGTCCCCACCATTACCGACCTGATCCCCGGGGCCCTGTTATCGGAACGCGAGAAACAGGAATTTTTCGGCATCACGGTTACGGGTATCCCGGACGGGCGGAGGCTCTTCCTCCCCGACGATTTCCCGCAGGGGGTTTACCCGTGGAGGAAGGACGAAACGGGTATAAAGCCCGGGATGGTCAGGGAGCTGTGGGCTATTAACAGGCCAAAGGATCGCCCGGCGCCTCCGGTACTTGAGAAGAAACCTGTCCCGGGAGATCCAGTGACAGAAGGAAAGGAGAAAACGCCGGGAGGCGCAGCAGAATGAACGAAGATACAGCGAAAAAATCAGTCCCGTATACGGTCCCGATCGGACCGGTTCATCCTGCCTTAAAAGAGCCGGTCATGTTTACCTTCCAGATGGAAGGGGAAGTGGTTAAGTCGGTGGACTTTGCGCCCGGCAATACCCACCGGGGCATTGAATGGATGGGCATGAGGAGGAACCCGGTCCAGATCGTCCACCTCACCGACCGGATCTGCGGGATCTGCGGGATCGTGCACTCGCTCTCGTTTGCACGGGCGGTGGAACAGATCGCGGAGATCGAGGTCCCGCCCCGGGCTGACTATATCAGGACCATCATGCATGAGTTCGAGCGGATCCAGTCACACCTCCTCTGGGCGGGCGTGGCCGCCCACGAGCTCGGTTTTGACTCCCTCTTTTACCTTGCATGGCGGGTGCGGGAACAGTCGATGGACCTGATCGAGAACATCACCGGCAACCGGGTGAACTATGCAATCGTCCAGATCGGCGGCGTACGGCGGGACATCAGTACCGATCAGATCCCGCTTGTCGAACAGGGCCTTACTTATTACCGGGGACTCCTCGACCAGATGAAGAACGTCTTCTTAAACGACAGCACCATCCGCATGCGGTGCAGGGACCATGGTCTTCTCAGCTACCGGGATGCCCAGCTCCTCTGCGCCATCGGCCCGACTGCAAGGGCATCGGGGGTTGCCATGGATGTCCGGCACGATTACCCCTACTGCGCCTACGGCGACCTCGGCGTCCACCCCGTCCTGCCTCCGCAGGAATTCGGGGGACCGAAGGGTGATGTGTACGACCGGATCATCGTGAGGCTCCTTGAGATCGCCCAGTCCATCGATATCATCCAGCAGTGCCTGGATAATCTGCCTGCAGGGGAAATCCTCTGGGAAAAGAAGATGCCCAAGCTGCTGCTTACCCTGAAAAAGGCACAGGGGGAGGCAATCGGCAGGGTGGAAGCCCCGAGAGGCGAATGCATGCACTATGTCCGCATGGACGGCAACGATGCCCCGGCGACGTGGAAGGTCAAAGCGTCCTCCTACAGCAACCTGATGTCATGGATCCCGATGCTCAAAGGCGAGCAGCTGGCAGACATCCCCATCATTGTCGCATCCATTGACCCGTGCATGTCCTGCACCGACCGGGTGGCCGTCGTACAGGACGGTTCTGCCGGATTCCTGACCAAGGAGGAGCTGACCCGTCTTTCCCGTGAAAAGACCCGGAGGCTGATGCAATGCCGGTAGATGCACTATGGACGGCGGCAGGAGCGGTTCTCGTTGCCGCATTCGGGATCCTTGCAGCCCTCTTCCTGCTCGGGATCGACCGGATCGTGACCGCACGGATGCAGGCACGCATCGGGCCGCCGCTCAGCCAGCCCCTGACCGATCTGCGAAAGCTCTTCACCAAGGAAAATGTCGTGCCCGCAAATGCCATTCCATGGCTCTTCAATGCGGCACCGGTGGTCGCACTGGGATCCGTCATCACCATTCTTCTCTACATACCGGTCGGCGGGTTCCCCCCGGTCCTTTCCGGCGGAGGTGACCTGATCCTGGTCATGTATCTCCTCACTATACCGGCACTCGCGCTGGTTGCCGGCGGTTTCTCGTCCGGGTCCCCCTATGCGACGGTGGGGGCTCAGAGGGAGATGGTGACCATGATCGCGTATGAGTTCCCGCTTGCCGTTGTCATCATTGCCATCGGGTGGAAGCTTGCCGCTTCAGGGATCCCACTGCCGTTCACCCTCGCGAGCATACAGGCGAATCCCATCTGGGGGCTTGTCGGCCCGCTCGGGATTATCGGCGTCCTGATCCTGTTTTTCGTCCTGCTCATCGTCACCCCGGCAGAACTCTCCCGGATCCCGTTTGATACACCGGAGGCCGAGACGGAGCTTGCGGGAGGTGTGCTGGTGGAATATTCAGGAAAGAACCTTGCTCTTTTTACGCTTACCCAGGGCGTAAAGACCGTGGTCATGGCCTCGCTGGTCGTGGCCCTTTTTCTGCCCTACCGGCTCTCCGCAGTGCTCCCGGCACCGGCCATCATCAAGCCGGTTCTTGACCTGTTGTTCTTCCTGTTCCTTATCGTGCTTGTCGCTTTTGTATCGGTAAGCCTGATCCGGGCATCCATGACACGGTTCCGCATCAACCAGGTGGTCTCGGTATACTGGATGTATTTCAGCCTGATTGGCATCGCCGGCATGCTGCTGATAATCGCAGACCATTTGCTCGGGGTGGCATGACCATGGTCCGCCTGCCGATGATTCCGGAACTGCTTTCGCAGCTCTTCAAAAAGCCGGCTACCAATGCCTTCCCGGCCCGCCACCTCCCACCCTCGGTCACAGAGTTTCTCAGCAAAGTGGCAAAAGGTGAGGCGGCCATCAACCCCCCCGTACCGGTGCCCCCGAAATTCCGGGGAAAGATCGCCTATGACCGGGAGTCGTGCATCGGCTGTACGCTCTGCCTGAAGGTCTGCCCTGCCCATGCCATCGAGTTCCTCCCGGAAACAAAGCGTATCCGTATCTATGTCACCCAGTGCATCTTCTGCTCCCAGTGCAATGATATCTGCCCGAAGGGTTCCCTGCACATGACCCCGG
>CAZVFG010000098.1:0-4750 GCA_964626125.1 uncultured Methanoregula sp. | reverse complement strand
ACCTTCTCCAGTTTGCTCTTCCTTACGGAACAGCCGGACATTCGAAGGTTTTTTTTAAAACCTTCTCCAGTTTGCTCTTCCTTACGGAACAGCCGGACATTCGAAGGTTTTTTTTAAAACCTTCTCCAGTTTGCTCTTCCTTACGGAACAGCAAACAAATCGAAACCATTTCATGCTTTCTTTTTTCAATCCTCGCTTTCAGCGACGATTGATCGCACTAGGGGGGTCTTGGTTTTTATTCAGGCATTTCTACAGAGCCAAAATGTTCATTACATCTCATAATACCAAACGAAGAATGCATTGGTGTCATTATTGGGGCACAGCAAGCTCATTATCGGGAAAAGATCGATGGGCTTACACAACAGTAAAATGACGGGGATAAACGGTGTCCTGTGTTCACGGGACCAAAAAAAATTCAAACCGCGTTACGGCACAATCTTGGTAATCGGTATCTCAAGGATATCTTCTGCACCGCATTCCTTGAGTTTTGGGATGAGCTGGTTCACGGCACTCTTGGGAACCACCGTCTGTATGCTGTAGTAGTCTATTCCATGGAGCCGGCTGACGGTAGGTTTTTTCATTGCTGGTAGTGTTGCGACGATGCGCTCCATGGCCCGGGTCGGGACATTCATGGTCAGCAGTACCTTATGCCGTGCCTCGATAACGCCGAAGAGCAGGGTCCTGATCTCTTCAATCTCCCTTCTCTTCTGCTGGTCTTCCCAGCTTATTTTGTTTGCGATGATGACCGTGTATGATTCCATAATCTGCCCTATGATCTTCAGGCCGTTCTGGCGCAGGGTCGTACCTGTCTCCGTGAGGTCCACCACCACATCCATCAGATCGGGGACCTTCGCCTCCGATGCACCGAAGGAATGGAAGAGTTGCACCTGGATCCCAAGGGAAGCAAAAAATTCTTTTGTGAGATTCGGATACTCTGTGGTTACCCTGCTGTCCTGACGGATCTGGGTGATGGTCTGAATCGGTTCATCGTGATGAACTGCAACCACAATCCTCACGTTACCTTCTCCGGTCTTGCTATAGGAGAGGTTCGCCACCTCAACGACATCAGACGCGGTTTCCCTCACCCAGTCAAGTCCTGATATTCCCATATCAAAATAGCCGCGCTCGACGTAGGTTGGAATCTCCTGCGGGCGCAGGATCTTTACTTTTCCGATGCGAGGGTCATCGATACGCGGATTATAGTCCCGATCGGTCCGTTTCACTTCCAGGTCGGCCTCCCTGAAGAGCTGCAGAGTCTGTGCTTCCAGGCTTCCTTTGGGGAGTGCGATGGAGATCATATAATTAGACATCGGAAGCGCGGGAAATAAAAGGTAATGATTTCACTCACACAAAGGTGTGAACAAGAAGGCCACTTAAGAGTTTTGGTTCAAACCATGTGGATTTAGGCGGCATTACCCCGTGTGCATCGGCAATAGCAAGAACTGTCTCAACGCGTACCGGTTGCATGGCAAACGCCACAGCATACTTCCCGCCATCGACAAGGCGCGCAAGATCTGCTATTGGCCGTGCGCCACCAAGATACTGAAGCCGGGAATCAGCACGGGGGTCAGTGATACCGAGAAGCCCTTCTAACACATACTTCTGAAGTACTGACACGTCCAGCGAATCCAAGATTGATTCCCGTGGGTTCACAGGACGGGTGCACTCATGCCATCTGGCGTTCAGATACATATGCACTACATGGTACTGATCGGGATTTTTCAGCTTTGGCGGGATATTGAACCCGTGAGCATCTCCCTTTCCATAGGGTTGCACATCGAAGTATTTTTTAATGGAATGGAGGAATGTGTCCGGGGTGCAGGTCCCAAGATCGGTTACCAGACGGCTGTACCCGTGAATCCTGACCCGGTCATGTGCAAAAAGAACTCCCAAGAACCTGTTGATCTCTTCGCCAGACCCGGCAGGATTTCGGTTCCGGTCAGCTACGTTGACCGCGGATTTTGCACGGTGGTGCCCATCGGCAATATAGAGGTTGGGAACCTGGGCAAATAGCGCAGCAATATGGTCGAGCGCAGATGGATCTGAAATCCGGAAAATCTGATGCAAAACGCCGGTATCGGTTTGCACTTCCGCATCCGGGACAGAACCGACAGGGACCAGAGATTCAATAAAGGAGAAAATTCCGTTCGTGTCACGATACAGGAGGACCACAGGACCATTATGGGTCCGGGTGATTTCGATATGGCGGGTGCGGTCCTCCTCCTTCTCGTACCGCGTCTGTTCATGCCGGCGGATCCGGTTGGCGCGGTAATCGTCAACATCAACACAACAGCAGAGCCCGACAAATGTTTCATTGTCCTGCTTGACCCGGTAGATATACATCGAAGGTGTGTCATCCCTCTGCATAGTTCCGTCTTTGAGCATGGAAAGGAAATTTTCCCGTGCCAGGTGATACACTCGTGCATCATGGGGAGGGATCTTCGGAATTTGTGCATCAGAACGGCTGATCCGCAGAAAACTCAAGGGATTTCTTGTGATGATTACTCGGGCCTCTTCGGCAGTCACCACATCATACGGTACTGCTGCGATTGCGGAGGCGGCGCTCCGTTCAGGACGCACAGCGGCAAAACGATAGATCCTTACCATGAAAAAACGACCACACCCGGTTTGATACTGTCAGTGCTCACATATTTGAATACGAACACATAATAGTCTCATCTTTCATAACCAGACAACGGTAATCAGGATCCTGACTGGCGCAAACCATATTAGTTCGGCTGCACTATCAACAGATGCAATTTTTATGCCAAGGACAAAATAGACCTATGATCCGCCCCCATGAGATCTCTTCGTACATGCTGGCGCAGGTCCGGCGGGCGACACCTCTTGACATATCTTCGATTGTTGCGGTCGAGCAGGAACTGTTCATTGATCCGTGGGAGCAGGGGGTTTTTCTCGAAGCCCTCACTTATTACCCGAGTACTTTTTTTGTGGCAGTCTGTAATGAGCGGGTGGTGGGTTTTGTGGTTGGCGGGCTTGAAGATACCGGTGAAAATGTCCACGGGCACCTCTGCAACCTTGGTGTGACGGCCCCCTACCAGCACCGCGGCATCGGCAGGATGCTGGTCAACCGGATTGAGCACCAGTTCGCACTGGAACTGGCAGGGGGCGTCCAGCTCGAGGTGCGGTCTTCCAACATCGTTGCACAGCAGTTCTATCAGAGGCTCGGCTACCGCAATGTATTCCGGTTGGCGCATTACTACTCAAACGGTGAAGATGCAGTGGTAATGGTGAAGTGGTTCCGGTTCTAGCCGCGCCCGAGCTGCTGGTGTGCCCGTGCGAGGTGCTGCGCCGCAAGTGCACCCAGCAGTGAAAGTTCACCGGCAAGCACACCGGAGGCGATGATCTCGGCAAGCTTTTTTGCATTGGTACCGGGAGGAGTGCCCCCACCGGCAACTCCAAGCAGCTTCAGGCATTCCTGCTGGGTCGCGACACCAGTACCTCCCCCGACAGTGCCAACAGGAAGGGACGGCAGGGTGACCGAAACGTAGACTCCGGTTGGAACCGGATCAACGGTTGTCAGGCAGGTGCTGCCATCGATGGCATGGGCGGCATCCTGCCCGCACGCAATGAATATCGCAGCAACGACGTTTGCTGCATGGGCGTTGAACCCCATCGATCCTGCACGGGCAGAACCGACAAGGTTCTTGCGGTAGTTCACTTCAAACAGTGTAGCGGCGTCGGTTTTGAAAGTTGAAGAGATCAGGTCATGTGACAGGGCGATACCGGCAACAGCGCTCCTGCCCCTCCCCATGATCCCGTTGATTGCTGCGGGTTTTTTGTCAGTGCACATGTTTCCGCTCAGAGCCACGAGGCGGGCTCCCGTTTCCTGTGCAATCAGGTCAGCCACCTTCGCGCTCGCAATCGTCACCATGTTCATGCCCATCGCATCCTTGGTGTCGAAATTCATGCGGAAAAAGACACTTGTACCTGCAATGAAGGGCATGAGGTCAATGAGTTTTCCGTGCGATGTTGTGCTCTCCGCTGCAGCCCGGAGATCCGCCTCATGCCCTGCCACCCAGTCCACTATCTGTTTCGCGTGCGCGATACTTCGTGCAGCAAAGACCGGTGCCCGCGTCATGCCGTCATGAAGGATCCGCACCTCCGCACCCCCTGCCCGGGTAATCGCACTGCACCCCCGGTTCACGGATGCTACAAGTGCCCCTTCAGTTGTCGCAAGTGGCAGGTAGTAGCTGCCATGGGCATATTCGCCGTTTACCTGCAGCGGACCTGCGACACCGACCGGCACCTGCACCGTGCCGATCATGTTCTCGCAGTTCCTTTTTACCACGCGCTCGACATCGATGGAAAAAATGCCGAGATGATCCAGTTTTATTCCTGTCTCGTACTCAATGAACCCCCGCCGTATCCGTATTGCATCAACAGCGGGTACCTCTTTTTCCAGCTCGTAGAGTTTTAAGGATCCTTCTTTGAGTCGTGTACGGATTGCTGTCTCCGTGTCGGTATTCTGCATCGCCCCGCTGTCCGCGCCTGGTGGATGGCGCCCGGCATCATCAGCCATGAATAATGGTAGCACGTATAGCTACATGATGGTTGGTGATCCGGAGGAGAACGAGCAGTGGTGCCTGCGGGTTCCTGCCAGAAAAGGCGAGGAGATGCGGCGGGTGCTCAGCGGCGAAGGGGCGCTCGACCGGACCCTGAAACCGCGTGTCGATGCAAATGAGCTGCTGATCCCTATTGTTGACTGGCGGGAGGGTGCGGAACGTTG
>CAZVFG010000097.1:0-4757 GCA_964626125.1 uncultured Methanoregula sp. | reverse complement strand
CAGGAGTTTCTGAGCAAACGCCTGGCAGGCGAGCAGGTGGGGGCGGTCCTCTTCGGATGCATTCCATGCAGCAGAAAAGAGCAGGAGCAGGGCATTGTCAAGGGCCGTATAAAATCCCGCGTCATCATCCGGTGCAGGGGGCAGGGGTTTTGCCAGCATGCCGGCATCTTCCGGCAGAAAGGTCAGATACGTTACCGGCCGGGGAAGCGACTGGTCCAGAAGTGTTGCATGCTCGGAAACGATCATGAACGCACGGGCCAGGCACGGTGCATTCCCGGCACCCTCAGGTTGCAGAGCGGCGGTTCCGGATCTCTGCGCCGTCTCCCCAAATTCCCCCTCGGCAAACCGGACAAATGCCACGGTTGCATGGTGTGCTGTTTCCGGGCTGGTACCGCTCCAGAGATCACGGGTCTGTTCAACATAGGTCCTGAGCGGTTCTGCCAGTTTTTTTGCGTCATGTGCTGCAGCAGCGGTTCTGCCGAACCGGTACTTCAGCCGCACCAGAAGGATGGTCAGGCTTGCCGCATACAGCAGTTCAAGGATGACGGCAGAAAAACTGTCTGTCGGGACTGCAAGGAAGATAAATGAATATATCGGCGTGGTAAGCGCCACAATGTCTTTTTTTGGCCGTATCCATGCAAGGTAGGCAAGCAGCCATGAGGCAAGCACGCACCCGAGGATTGAGAGCCGGAAGTCGATTTCGGCACCGGTAGTCCAGAAGATGACAGCAAGGGCCGCTCCCCCGAATGAAAGGAGGGGGACGCCCATCTCCATCAGCCTGTGCGAGTGACGATTGGGGTTTTCATCCGGCATGTGCACAATACTCCATTGAGGGTTTTACAAGAAACGCGACAGGTCCTGTGCGTCAGGTCTTGTTTATTCTTTTTTTATCTTCCTGATAGAAACACAGTTGATGACCGGGTCCCCGGTGACGAAATACCGGCGGATTACCTGCCCCAGCACCTCAACCACATCGTTGACCTTCACGTCCTCGTCGGTGCTGGTAAACATCTTTACCGATATTTCACCGGAACGGTCTGCCACAAGGTACTGCGGTCGGTTCAGGAACTGGAAATAGACCCGTTCCACAACCCCCTCGATCCGCACAATCTTGCCGACCATGTTCTCATTGATCAGCTTGACCCGCACGGTCTTTGCCTGTGCCTCATACAGCGGTTCAAGTTCCGCATACTCGCTGCGGCTCATATAATTCAGCGCGGTGGGGATGACAAGAAGTAAAAACAGACCCGGTATCCACCAGATAAGCTGTGCCCTCACCTCCGGGCTGAACACGGCTGCAACAAGCAGTAAAATGGTGAAGAACACAAACACCGCAATCGCGACGATGGAGATCTTCACGTCAACATTTCCAATTTTCATTAAAAAGAGTATGGGTGGTTAATCTACTTCAGTGCTGCGATCTCTTTACGGAACGCAACCCAGTAGAGGACACCGACGAAGAATAAAGCGCCGACAATGTTGCCCAGCGTGACAACTATCAAATTGTTGGTCCACATCGTGACCCAGTTTATTCCTGCATTGATCTTTGCTGGATCGGTAATGAATCCCTGAGTGAAGATGCCTGCCGGGATGAAGTACATGTTTGCGATCGAGTGTTCGAGCCCCATTGAAACGAAGGCCATGATCGGGAACCAGATCCCAAAGAACTTACCGACCGCGTCATCAGAACAGATCCCGAGCAGGATGGCAAGGTTGACAAGGTAGTTGCAACCGATCCCCTTCCAGAACGCTGACCACAAGCCCATCATGCCGACATAACTCACTTTTGCTGCAGCAATGGCAATTGCCCTCGAACCGAAAGCGGAGACGGTGGCAACACCTGCTGCGTCAAACGAGACATACGGTCCGTTTGCCATAAGATATGCCCAGAATACCGAGCCGATCAGGTTTCCGATATAGACAAAGACCCACAGGTTGAGAACCTGCATCCAGCTGATCTTGTGGATGAATGCCGCCATCGGGGCGAGCATCGCGTCACCGGTGAAGAGTTCGGCACCCGTCAGCACGGTGATGATAAGCCCAACCGGGAACACCGCTCCCAGGATCAATTGAGAAAACCCGGCACTTGCCGTGCCGTACCGCAGTGCGGCATCGGTTGCCATAATCCCAGTGCTGCACACGGTTGCAAGAGCGCCACCCATGGCGATGTATGCGCCGGACATGAATCCACGGAGGACCATGTTCCACGACGGAAGGCCTACTTTGTACTTACCGGCATCGCCAGCCTTAGCGACGATTGCTACCGGAGGATGAAACACCATTTTTTTACACACCTCTGAAACGTCCACCTATACCAGCAACGTATTAAATCAGTTCGCGTATAGGTCAAATAAAAGTCTTTTATCACAATATTAATAATTATCGGATTGTTTCTGGGAATGAGACTTTTATCTGGATATTTTTAAATCGCGATCCCGAAAGCGGTTCAATACTTTATATTAATTTTTTAAAATGTTTATGTAAATTAATAACTCCTCCTCACGACATATCAATATTCAATAGGAAATTGTATTTAAATAAATTCAGAAGATTAGAAGCGCGCAATTGGAAAATAATGTCAGAATTTTGTATGAAAAGGAATAATCAACAAAAAAAAAGGTTATTTTTATTTCGGCGCGGGGTTGAACACGTTCTCGAAGATCATGTCGCTGCCGGTGTTGTGCAGCCGTGCACGCTCTTCTTTCTCCTCGACAAGTGCAAGGAGCGGGAGGCTCATGTCAACGCCGGGCACATGACCGAACATCTTCTCGAGTTCGACCTGCTGGGCGTGCATGAAGAGTGCGTTGGGGATCTCAGCCGGGCAGAGTTCCTGGCACTGGCCGCAGTTCACGCACGAGTCCGCGATATGGGCGAACCGGATGAGGTGGAACATGAAGTTCGGCGGCAGCTGACCGGGGGTCACGTATGCCGGGTTCTTGGTCGTGCAGTCGACGCAGTAGCAGATGGGACAGGCGAGGATACACGAGTAGCACTTGATGCACCGCGAGGTCTCTGTCATAATCTTCTTGAGACGGTCTTTGCCCTCGCCAAGCCCCTCGAAGTCTTTCTTGCGCCACTTGTCGCCAAGCTTCATCATGGCGCCTTCGACCTTGCCGCGCATCTCGAGCCCCTTGGGATTCGGCGCTTCCGTGGCAAGTGCCTTGTCCTTGACAGCAGCGTTTAAGAGGTTTGCACCCTTCTCGCTGCAGACCTCGACAAAGGTCGCCTTGCCTGCCTTATCGCCAATGACGCCCCAGTTCCCGCACGCGAGATCCGCCTGCCGGGGGACCTTCATCTTGCAGCGGCGGCAGTTGCTCCGGCGCCCGAAGCCCTGTTCCTCGAGTTCATCGATGGAGATGCCCTTGTGCCCTCCCTCGTACTCGATGATGAACTGGCCCTTGTCAATCTCTTCCTTGTGGACTTTATCGGGATCAACGCCGTACTTTTCGGCAATCATCTTGCGGGCGGTGACCGGGCTGACCGAGCCGCCGCAGTTGACGCCGATCATCACAACGTTGTCAAGGTTGACCTGCTTGCGCTTGGCGAGTTCATATAATCCCATCATGTCGCAACCCTTGACCGTGATCGCGATCTTTGTCTTGTCTGCACCGTCAAGGTATTTCTTGACGAGTTTTGAGAGGAGGAGCGTACCGCAGTGGAGAGAGCCCGATGTCTGGGCGATCTCTTTTGGATCGGTAATGAACGTCGGCTGGGCATCGTAGAGATCAATGCCCTTTTTAACGGCAAGCACCCCATCGACGATCTTCTTTTCCAGTGCGTACTTCAGGAGCGCGGTGACCGCACCCCCGCATTCACCCTTCCTCTGGATCTCCGCATCGGTTGACCATGCGTAGAACATGTCGCCTTTTTCTGCCATGTTACTTCGCCTCCGCGATCTTTTCCAGTCTCACAGCACAGGCCTTGAACTCCGGAATAGCCGCAACAGGGTCAAGTGCATTGTTGGTAAGTATGTTTGCGGCACATTCCGCGTAGTGGAACGGCATGAAGACGACACCCTTCTTGATGTCCTTTGTCACGCGGGCACCGATCTCGATCTGTCCGCGGCGGGTGACTGCCTTGACCATTTCCTTGTCCTTGATGCCCAGTGCCTTTGCGTCTTCGGGATTGATCTCGACCCAGCCCGTCGGCTCCTCGCGCTCGAGGTTCTCTGACCGGCGGGTCATCGTCCCGGTATGCCACTGCCAGATGCAGCGCCCGGTGGTCATGATCAGCGGGTAGTCCTTGTCCGGCACTTCCGCCGGGTACTTGAACTCGATGGGTGTAAAGATGCCAAGCCCGTCCGGGTGGGTGAACTTCTCCTTGTGCAGGATCGGTGTCCCGGGGTGGTCGGCAGTCGGGCACGGCCAGTGGAGGGCTTCGGGTTTCTCCAGCCGTGCATAGGTCATGCCGCCATAGGACGGGGTAACCTTCGAGACCTCTGTGAAGATCTCTTCGGCACTCTTATACGGGAACTGTTTCTCGTATCCCATGTGCTTGGCGAGTTCGCAGAAGATTTGCCAGTCTGCCTTTGCCTCGCCGGGCGGGTCCTGCGCCTTTCTCCACTTCTGGACGCGGCGCTCGGTTGAGGTCTGCGTCCCGTCCTTCTCTGCATAACATGCAGCCGGTAAGACAACGTTTGCGAGCTCGCCGGTCTCGGTCATGAAGATATCCTGCACGACAAGGAACTCGAGGTTCTTCAACCCCTTCTCCACGTGGTGGAGGTCCGGGTCGGAGATCATCGGGTTCTCGCCCATGAT
>CAZVFG010000096.1:0-4893 GCA_964626125.1 uncultured Methanoregula sp. | reverse complement strand
GGATCACACAATGTTTATATACCATTGCACGCTAACTTATGGTAAACCTTGAAGAACGAGGTGTTTTGTGATGACCGAGAAAGATTTCATGGAAGTTACCGTAAAGGAGGCTGCCCATGACGATGCAGGGCGCGGCATAGCGCGGGTGAGTGTCGATATCATGAAAAAGCTGGGGCTTGTTTCCGGGGATGTCATCGAGATCCAGGGCAAGCGGAAAGCCGCAGCAATTGTCTGGCCCGGCTTTGCGCAGGATACCGGTGCCGCGATCCTGCGGGTTGACGGCAACATCCGGGGCAATGTCAGCACAGGCATCGACGAGAAAGTAAAGATTCGCAAGTCGGAGGCCGCGTACGCAAAAAAAGTGGTGATCCAGCCCACCCAGCCGATCCGGCTCGTTGGCGGTGAACAGTACCTTTCGAGACTGCTGCGCGGGCGCTCGGTGATCGAGGGACAGAGTGTCCGCGTCGATGTGATTGGCAACTCCATCACGCTTGTCATAGCCAAGGTCACTCCGAAAGGGATCGCGATCGTGACCGATGAGACTGAGATCGAGCTCAAGGAAGAGCCGTACAAACCGGAAGAGGGCAAGAAGGAACCATCCAATATCCACTATGAGGATATCGGCGGGCTGGGCAGAGAACTGCAGCTGGTCCGGGAGATGATCGAGCTCCCGCTGCGTCACCCGGAGATCTTTGAACGCTTAGGCATCCAGCCTCCAAAGGGAGTACTCCTCTACGGCCCCCCGGGCACAGGTAAGACCCTGATCGCAAAAGCGGTCGCAAACGAGGTGGACGCTCACTTCATCTCGCTTTCAGGTCCGGAGATCATGAGCAAGTATTACGGTGAAAGCGAGAAGGGGCTCCGCGGGAAGTTTGAAGAAGCAGAGCAGAATGCACCGGCGATCATTTTCATCGATGAAATTGATTCGATCGCGCCCAAACGTGCCGAAGTCCAGGGCGAGGTGGAGCGGCGCGTCGTCGCACAGCTCCTTGCACTCATGGACGGGCTGAAAGGGCGCGGTCAGGTGATCGTGATTGCAGCCACCAACCTCCCGGATGCCATCGATCCCGCACTCCGGCGCGGAGGGCGGTTTGACCGGGAGATCGAGATCGGGATTCCCGACAAGAAGGGCAGGCTGGAGATCTTCCAGGTGCACACACGCGGGGTGCCGCTTTCAGAAGATGTCAAGGTTGAGGAGTTTGCCAATACCACGCACGGCTTTGTCGGTGCGGATATCGCACTGCTGGTAAAGGAAGCCGCGATGCATGCGCTGCGCAAGGTGATCCCGCAGATCAAGATCGATGAAGAGATCCCCAACGAGGTACTCGATGCGCTCAAGGTCACGAGGGAGGACTTCGATGAGGCAAGGAAGCATGTCGAACCCTCTGCAATGCGCGAGGTGCTGGTGGAGGTGCCTGATGTCACCTGGAAACAGGTCGGCGGGCTCGAGGAGGTCAAGCAGGAGCTCCGCGAAGCGGTTGAGTGGCCCCTGAAGTACTCTGAAGTCTTTGAGAAACTCCAGACCCGGCCGCCCAAAGGTATCCTGCTCTTTGGTCCTCCGGGCACGGGCAAGACGCTGCTTGCAAAGGCGGTGGCAAACGAGAGCGAGTGCAACTTCATCGCGGTGAAGGGACCGGAACTCCTCTCCAAGTGGGTCGGTGAATCGGAAAAGGGTGTGCGCGAGATATTCCGCAAGGCGCGGCAGGCGTCCCCGTCCATCATCTTCTTCGATGAGGTCGATGCGCTGGTTCCCAAGCGGGGAACGTACATGGGTTCGTCCCATGTTACCGAGAGCGTGGTCTCCCAGATCCTCACCGAGCTGGACGGCATGGAAGAACTGAAAAACGTTACCGTACTGGCGGCGACCAACCGCCCGGATATGCTGGACGATGCGCTCCTGCGCCCGGGACGTCTTGAACGCCATATTTACGTACCGGCACCCGATGAGGAGAGCCGTAAAAAGATCTTCGATGTATACCTCGGGGATTCAGGTGCGATCCTCGCCAAGGACATCAATACCGATGAGTTGGTAAAGCAAACCGATGGTTACGTCGGTGCTGATATTGAGGCGCTCGTCCGCGAGGCAAAAATGGAGGCGATGCGTGAGTTTATCCTTGCCATGGCAGACAAGAGTGAACAGGAGCGGATCGACGCGATCAAAAATGTGATGATCACAAGGGAGCATTTCGACGCCGCAATGGGCAAAGTCAAAGGATCTCTCGACCGCGATGCAATCGAGAGATCGGAGCGACAGGCCTGGGAGATGCTCTTTAACCAGGAGCAGCGTACCTTGCTCGAACATGCTGCATCAGTTCTCAAGCGTGCAGAATTGGCAGGCGGCAGAGTCGATGCAACAGCAATCGATGAACTGCGCAGTCAGACATTCCTGCGCAGGAAGGACTTTACCGAAATCAAGAGGCAGACTGAGTCGCTGGAAGCAAAGATCGGGAAAAAGTGACAAGGTGGAGATGAAATATCATGGAAGATGAATCAACGGATGTATTCCGGCAGATGGATGCGATGATTGCACGGATGGTTGCGGAAATGACAAACGGGGTAGTGACCGGTATGCCGCCCCATGCAGTGGGTTACCGGATTATTATCCAAGGGGGCGGGACGCCGCAGGAGCCCCCGCATGGCAGTTTCATCCACCCCCGCGATCCGCATGAACCGGCACCAGAAGTGCACCGTGTTGGCAACGAAGTGAAGGTAGTGGCAGAACTGCCCGGTGCTGAAAAGGAGAGTATCCAGCTCAGTGTCTGCGATGGCACAATCACGATTGAGGCCGATGGGCACGGGCAGCACTTTGCTACCCATGCGGATCTTCCTCCAATCGATGCGACATCGATGAAGTCGTCGTTCAAAAATGGCGTCCTCGAAGTCACGTTTGCCGTGCGGGATGAATCTCAGGCAGACGGAAAGAGTAACATCTGAATATCCTTTATTTTTTGTATCATCATCTATTTTATAGTGCCAGCAGTACCTACTATAGAGTGATTTTTCATGCCAAAGACAACCATTTCCGTCATTAAAGCCGACGTGGGAAGTTTTCCCGGACACTCCCGCACGCATCCCAAGCTTCTTGAGAAAGCGGCACAGATGCTCAAGGCACAGGAAGGCAAACTGCTGACCGACTCTGTCGTCACCCACTGTGGCGATGATCTCGAGCTGATCATGACGCACACCCATGGGGTGGATAATGAGAAGGTTCACAAACTGGCGTGGGACGTCTTTATCGAATGCGCCGCGATCGCAAAGAGCATGAAGCTCTATGGTGCAGGGCAGGACATCCTCTCTGATGCATTCAGCGGTAACGTCAAGGGGATGGGTCCTGGTGTCGCAGAGATGGAATTTGAGGAACGGGGCAGCGATCCCGTGCTTGTTTTCATGGCTGACAAGACAGAGCCGGGCGCCTGGAACTTTTTCCTCTACAAGATCTTCGCTGACCCTTTCAATACTGCAGGACTGGTCATCGATCCCGGCATGCATGACGGGTTCATCTTTGAAGTGCATGATCTCTTCGAGAAACGTAAGATCAAATTCAGGACCCCTGAAGAATCCTACCACATGCTTGCATACATCGGAGCACCGTCCCGGTACGTCATCAAGCATGTCTTTAAAAAGGACGGGACCATCGCGGCGTCGACGAGTACGCAACGGCTCAGCCTGATTGCGGGGAAGTATGTTGGGAAGGACGACCCGGTCATGATCGTCCGATCGCAGAGCGGGCTGCCGGCCGTGGGTGAGGTGATTGAACCCTTCACTATCCCGGTCCTCGTTGCCGGCTGGATGCGGGGATCCCATCACGGGCCGTTCATGCCGGTTGGTCTGCCGGATTCCAACTGCACACGGTTCGACGGTCCGCCGCGGGTAATGTGCTTTGGATTCCAAGTGAGCAATGGGGAATTGATTGGCCCCGTTGATATGTTTGATGACCCGGGTTTTGACCGCGTGCGTGCACGCTGCAATGAGCTTGCCGACATGATCCGTGCGCAGGGTCCGTTCGAGCCGCACCGGCTCTCGATGCAGGAGATGGAATATACCACCCTCCCGACCGTCGAAAAGGAACTCGCGAAGCGGTGGGAACCCCTGGTTGAATAATCATAGCCATCTAATCTGCTTTTTTTTGAAAAATTTCATTAGTTTTTTTTAGCTTCCCAAAACGCTGGAAGGGAATAAGGCAAAAAACCATGAAAGCGCCCCGATGAGGCAATAACCTGCTGTAATATTAAAAGAAATCCCGGCAAGGATGAAACACTGATGCACGGAGGAAGCAAACTTTAAATTATCTTGCCCACCAAAATAGGGCAGATGGTTAATGGAATTGTTTTGCCGATAAAAAAGGTCTTTGCACTCGTCGACTCGAAGATTGCCGTCGAAATCAAGGATGAAAGGCGCAAGCTGCAGGGGCGCCTCGTCGCGGTGGATGAATATTTGAACATTCATATGGACGAGACCATCGAATTTGTCGACAATCAGCGGGGCAGGAGCCTCGGGACCGTCGTGATCAGAGGCAACAATATTTTAACAATCGCGCCACTCATCTGAGGTGTCCTATGGCAGACCCTGAAGAAGAGGGATTAAAAATTATCCAGTCCAGACCGGAGGGCGTGCTCCAGAATGAGCTCTGGAAAGAGCTGGGTGTTGACAGCCGGAAATGTTCACGGATTGTGAAGAAACTTGAAGAGAATGGGCTCATCGATCGCATCGAATACCGGAAAGATGGCATAAAGACGTACCTTTTGCGTGTTAAACGCCAGCCTGTCAATCCATGTGACCTGCTTGCAGGTGATGAACTTATCCCCTGCATCGGGTGCGACCTGGAGTGCATTGTTGAAGAGTGTCACCCGCTCATGGACTGGATGTACCAGCTTGCTATCGTGCAGCATGCCG